>CAZWVA010000038.1:0-24829 GCA_964636885.1 uncultured Spirochaetia bacterium | reverse complement strand
CTCGGTGTGTTCATCGTCTCTGACGGAAGCTCTAAGCCCTACAGGGTGAAGGTACGCTCTCCATCCTTTTCTAACATCGCTCTTATCCCTCATATAATGCCTGGACATTTGGTGGCCGATACGGTTGCAATACTGGGTTCTTTGGATCCAGTGTTTGGAGACGTGGACAGATGATATTTGCCGAGAACATAGCACAGGGAATCGTTCTACTCGGAGCCATACTGGGGGTCGTCGCATACCTCACCTGGCTTGAGAGGAAGTTCGCGGGACGGCTTCAGTCCCGTATAGGCCCCTATTGGGTCGGACGTCCGCATGGATGGCTCCAGCCTATTGCGGACGCCCTAAAATTGCTTGTGAAGGAGGATATTACCCCGTCCAAATCGGATAGGTTTCTCTTTAACCTTGCACCCGTATGGGTCGTGATAACGAGCCTTTTGGGCTTTGCCTTTCTTCCCATTACCGCCAACTGGGTTCTTGTGAATATGGACTTGGGACTCCTCTATTTTAGCGCGATTGGATCCCTGATCGTGATTGGTATATTTATGGCGGGATGGGCTTCTAACAGTAAATACGCCCTCCTTTCAGCACTAAGAGCGGCGGCTCAGATGGTTGCCTACGAGGTGCCTCTACTCCTTTCCATTCTCGTTCCGGCCGTCCTTGCCGGTTCATTGGATTTTAAGGAGATTATTCGGGCCCAGGATGGATACTGGTTCATCCTTTTTCCGGTGGTCGGGCAGCTCTCAGGACTCACGTTTCTTCTTGCGGCTCTTGCCGAGGGTAATCGTATTCCATTTGATCTCTCGGAGGCGGAATCGGAACTCGTTGCGGGGTTTAGCGTTGAGTATTCTGGAATGAAATTCGCATACTTCTACCTAGCGGAATACGTTCATCTACTAGCCGTTTCTCTACTTGTGAGTATACTCTTTCTGGGCGGCCCGCTTGGCCCTCTTTTCCCCGGGGGCATTTGGGTAGCGATTAAGACACTGGCGGTATTCCTTGGCATTCTCTGGATTAGGTGGAGCTTCTTAAGGGTTAGAATTGACCAACTCATTATACTTAACTGGAAGGTTCTAACACCACTTACACTGGTAAACCTGCTCCTTGCCGGTTTGTGGGTGAGTTTAAATGGATAACGGAGTCTCAAATGGCGGGGAAGGTCGTTAGCACTAGATTGTTTAAGGTAACGCTCTTTGCCCTCTGGTTTACGCTGAGGAACCTGTTTCGTAGGCCCGTGACCGTTCAATACCCGGCTGTCAAGCGGCCGATACCCGAGAGGTGGCGTGGCGGGACGTTTGCCCTAACAACGGATAAGGGAACCGGTGAGGAGAACTGCATCGGATGTAAGCTCTGTGAGAGGATCTGCCCATCTGGAGTTATCACCGTGGAGATGGAAAAACACGGGGGGAGGGGATGGGCAAAGAGCTTCATCCTGGATCTTCAGGCCTGTCTTCAGTGCGAGCTATGCGTTCAGGTCTGTCCGACGGATGCTATAGTTATGCTTCATGGGATGGAGGCTCCGGTTACGAGGAGGGAGGATCTCATCCTGAATAAGGAGAAGCTTATGGCAAATGAGGGTCTCTACAGGGCTTCATGGGCAACAGGACTCAAGTTACAGGAACTCCATGAACCAAAAAAATAAAAGGACAGTTCGGGTATTCGAGTGAAAGGAGAAACCGTAGCCTTCTGGATTCTGGGTTTGGGTTTGATAGCCTCTTCAATCGCGGTCGTTTTCCTAAAGCACCTGCTTAGAAGCGCTATCTCTCTTGCCCTTTCTCTTATCATCACCGCTTTTTTTTACGTCTCTTTTGGTGCAGAGCTCCTTGCTGGTGTGCAGATCCTCCTCTATACGGGAGGGGTAGTTACCCTGATAATCTTTGTGGTTTTGCTGACTGAGAAGGTAGAGATGAAGAGGCTGGAAGAAACCCATCGTGGTGTGGTACCCGCTCTTTTTGCCTCCTCTCTTGTCTTTTTCTTATTGGTTTATTTTACCTGGACCTCTCCCAGGGTGAGGTCTCTAGCCGCCTCTACGCCCTCTTCCAGATTCAATGTCTCTAAGTCCCTATCGGAGAGCCTATTTCAGGAATGGGTTCTGCCCTTTGAGGTGCTTTCTCTTCTTCTCCTGGCGGCTATAATAGGGGCGCTCATTCTCGCACGCCGTGAGAGAAAGGAGGAAGGAACGTGAGCCTCTACTCCATACTCTGGGTGGCGTTCTCGGTTTTCTCAATAGGGCTTTTTGGGGTTCTAAGCCGTCGTCATCTGGTTGCGGTGATCATGGGGATCGAGCTCATGTTTAATGCGGCCAATTTGGCCCTCGTTGCGATTGCCTGGGCCTACGGGGTTCTTACAGGGCAGATAATCGCCCTCTTTGCAATCGCTATTACGGTTTCGGAGGTGGCTGTAGGGCTTGCGCTTTTTCTACTCTTAGAGAGGGTTAGAAAAACCGTTCAGGCCGACGAGATTAGCTCTATGAGCGGTTAGGAGATTATAGCTGTGTGGAGATAGATCTTATATGGACTCGGTTCTCTTTCTTTTTGTCCTCATCCCTCCTTTTGTGTCGTTTGCTCTAAACGGGCTCATCCCGCCCTTAAGAAAGAGCAGGAGAGGAGCGGCTGGTGTAAGCGTATTTTCTATCCTCGTTTCAACCCTTGCCTCAATCGCCCTTCTAATAAGAAGCCTGGCAGGGGTTCAAGGTTTTAACCTTCTATTTGAATGGATTCCCGGAAAAACGTTCTCCCCGATCCTCTTCGGTTTCTCACTCGATCCATTTTCGATTGTGATGCTTATTATAGTCGCTCTTGTGGCCCTAACGGTTCAGATCTACTCCCTTGGCTATATGAGCGAGGAAAACCCACCGGGCCTCGGACGTTACTATACCTTCCACTCCCTGTTTGCCTTCTCCATGCTGGGCTTCGTCTCTTCTTCTAGTCTTCTTCAGATCTATCTATTCTGGGAGCTGGTCGGACTCTGCTCTTATCTCCTTATAGGCTTCTGGTATGAGAAACCGGAGGCCGCGCGTGCGGCGGTTAAGGCCTTCTGGGTAACTAGGTTTGGGGACGTTGGGTTTGCGATAGGGATGGTGCTTCTCTGGGGGGAGACAGGGACTTTTCTCCTCTCTGATCTCTTTATGGAGGCCCCTGAACTCCCAAAGACCTATCTCTCCTTATGCCTTCTTCTCATCTTCTTTGGGGCCATGGGAAAAAGCGCCCAGTTCCCGCTCCACGTATGGCTTCCAGACGCTATGGAAGGGCCGACCCCGGTCTCGGCCCTCATTCACGCGGCGACAATGGTGGTGGCCGGCGTCTTCCTTGTGATTCGCCTCTTTCCCCTCTTTGAGTCCGTACCGGTGGTGCTTCCCTTCGTCATGTGGATAGGCTCTATTACGGCCCTTATCGGGGCGAGCCTAGCCCTCGTTCAAGTGGATATAAAACGTGTTTTGGCCTACTCGACCGTTTCACAGATCGGATACATGATGGCGGTTGTGGGAGCCGGTGGAAAGGCCATCGGTTTCTTTCACCTCCTTACCCACGCCTTCTTCAAGGCCCTACTTTTCCTCGCGGCGGGAAGCGTGATCCATGCCCTTCACACGAATGACATACGGGAGATGGGGAGGCTCGCAAGGAGGATGCCCCAAACCACACTGCTATTCCTCATAGGGGCCTTAGCTCTATCCGGGATCTTTCCCTTCTCAGGGTACTTTTCGAAGGACGAGATCCTGGTCTGGGTGTATTCTAAGGGACTTACCGGTCCATTTATCATTCTTCTCTTTACGGCCCTTCTTACCGCCTTCTATATGTTTCGCGCCTTCTTTATCGCCTTCGTGGGGAAGAGGGAAGCAAAGGGGCATCCACACGAGTCCCACTGGGTGATGACACTCCCAATGTGGGTTCTTGGGGTGCTTTCTTTGGGGGTTGGTCTTCTAAAGGAGACCTTTTTTAGATTCTTGGGATTCGACTCCGGCTCTTACCATTCATACGTAGCGTATCTGCCGCTTGCGGTCTCAATACTGGGAATCGGTATGGCGTGGTTCTTCTATGAAAGGGGATTCTTTAATCCGTCTCGTGTGTCAGATGTTCTATCCCCTATAGGACTGGTACTTGAGAAAAAGCTCTGGCTCGATGACCTGTACATATGGGCCTATAGACGTGTGCTTGACGGGGCCTCTTTTCTCTGTGGCTGGTTTGACAGGTACATAGTGGATGGGATCGTAAACGCCATTAGTTGGTCCATAAGAGAGGCCTCCCGCAGTCTTAGGGGGATTCAGACGGGTCGCATCCAAGATTATCTATACGGGATAATCGCGGCTATTATACTCCTCGTCTGGCTAACGATAGGGGTATCGCCTATCCGTGAGCGGATGACCGGGGAGATAGAGGATAAGAGGGATCATATTCAAGTACCCCCGATTAGGGATTCTAGAGAGGGTAGGGACGGACATGATAGGTGAGGCCCTTCCCATTCTCTCATTAATCACGCTCTCCCCCTTTATCGGGGCCGTTGTCCTACTCCTTCAGCCCGAGAGGTGGTATCTAAGAATAAGGCTTACGGCCCTCTTCTTCTCGATCGTTTCCCTTTTGGGAAGTCTGTATGTGTTTCTGTATTATGATCGAACCATGGGCGGGTTTCAGTTTGTCGAATACCTTCCCCTCGTCCCCAGTCTCGGGATCTCCTATCACTTTGGGGCGGATGGAATAAGCCTCATACTCATCCTCCTTACCGCCTTCATTCTGATCACCGGGGTCTTCGCCTCCTGGACGGTTCCCTTTAGAACTAAGGAGTTTTATATACTTCTTCTGCTTCTGGTCACGGGTGTCTTCGGGGTCTTTGTTTGCCTGAACCTCTTCCTCTTCTTCCTCTTCTATGAACTCGCCGTTCTTCCCATGTACCTACTGATCGGGATATGGGGTTCTTCGACCAGGATAGTACCCAAGGGGCCATTTAGAAAGGCGATCGAGGAGATGGGGGTTGGAAGCAAGGAATACGGGGCCATGAAGCTAACTCTGTATCTCCTCTTTGGTTCTGCCTTTATTCTCGTGGGGTTTCTAGGACTCTACGGTTTCTCGGGTCTAAGGACGTTTGACTACACGGCCTTGGAAGGGGTTCGACTCCCTCACTCTATTCAGAACTGGCTATTCCTACTATTCTACCTCGGTTTCGGAAGCCTTGCGGGTATCTGGCCCATTCACACCTGGTCTCCAGACGGGCATGCGGCGGCCCCAACTGCCACCTCGATGATGCACGCCGGGGTGCTTATGAAGCTCGGTGCCTATGGGATCATACGTGTGGGTATGGGACTCCTTCCGGATGCGGCTCACACGTTTGCCCCTGTTATAGGAACGGTTGCGGTGGTAAACATAGTCTACGGGGCATTTGGAGCGATGTGGCAGAGAGACCTAAAGTACGTGGTTGCGTATTCATCTGTCTCGCACATGGGGATAGTGATGCTTGGTGCCGCGACTCTTAACGAGATGGGTCTTAACGGCTCGGTTCTTCAGATGTTCTCACACGGGATCATGACTGGGCTTCTCTTTGCCCTGGTGGGGCTTATATATGAAAAGGCCCACAGCCGTGAGATCCTGCGTATGGGGGGATTTGCAAGGGGGATGCCTGGGATCGCCACGTTCTTTGCCATAGGCGGTCTCACCTCCCTCGGACTTCCGGGCCTTAGCGGTTTCGTCGCCGAGCTTCTCGTCTTTCTGGGGGCCTGGAGATCACCTCACTTCTGGTGGCTCATTCCTGCCGTCTTTGGCGCCTTTATCACAGCGGTCTACGTGCTTCGGGTTCTTAAATGGATCTTCTTCGGCCCCGAAGAGGGGATAAAGGGGATTAAAGACGCAACAGGCGTTGAGTGGATTGCACTCACCGTTTTATCAGCGATACTGATCGTGGTGGGGCTTTATCCGAGGTTGCTTTTAGACCTAATAGATACATCGGTGGTGGGTTTATTGGAGGGGATTATAGAGTAGGAGTTTAAGGGAAGATGGGAGATGATTAAGCCGCTTATCCTTGAGATCGTGCTCACGGTAGGGATGTTTGGGGTCCTCCTCTTAGACCTCTTTCTAAGCGGGAAGAGAGGGCGGGTTCTGGGTATCCTTACACTCCTTCTTTTGATAACCATCCTTGGGACAAGCGTCTTGAATCCGATCTATGGAACGGCTTTCTCAGGGACGTTTGTAAGCGATTCATTCGCCGTGACATTGAAACAGCTCTTCCTCATGGCGACAGTGCTCACGGTTTTGGGTTCTATGAGCCATACCGCGAGGCTGCCAGGACGAGAGGGGGAGTACTATCTCCTCATTCTCTTTTCCCTCATTGGGATGATGATAACCGTCTCTTCAAGGGAGCTACTTCTCCTCCTCGTCGGATTTGAACTCATGAGCGTTCCGCTCTACGTGCTCTCAGGGTTTGACAAGGGGAATCCGAGGAGCGTCGAGGGTGCCCTTAAGATCTTTCTCTTTGGAACGGTTTCTTCCGCCCTACTGCTCTTGGGGATAGGGGTCTTTTTCGCCGCTACAGGGACGACGAGTTGGGTTCCTGAGGGTGCTTTAGATGGGTTAGGGGATCCGCTGGGAACACTGGCCCTTATACTCCTCCTTGCCGGATTCGGGTTTAAAATAGCCGCCTTTCCATTCCAGTTTTGGGTTCCCGATACGTATGAGGGGGCTCCGACCCCCTTTGTCGCCTTCCTCTCCGTTGCGCCTAAGGTAGCCGGGTTCGGGATTCTATTCCGTTTCCTCTTTGAGGCTCTGGGCGAGCTCTCCCATGCGTGGACCCTTTATATGATCTGGCTTGCGGCCCTAACCATGGTAGTGGGGAACCTCTTGGCGCTACCACAGCGTAATATTAAACGCCTTCTTGCCTATTCGGGAATCGCGCATATAGGATATATGCTCCTTGGCCTTGGAAGCGGCTCTAGGTTTGGATTGGAGATGAGCGTATTCTATTTTGTCGCCTATCTCTTCTCAAACATGGGAGCCTTTCTGGTTGCAGAGGCCGTAGGCAGGGCCACGGGGAGTGACGATCTTGATTCCTACACGAGGCTCCGCAGTCGGGCGCCATTCCTATCTCTAGCCATGCTCGTCTTTCTTCTCTCACTCGGGGGCATCCCGTTTGTTATCGGATTCTGGGCGAAGCTCTACATATTCCTGGCCGCGGTGGAGTCGGGTTACATCTTTATAGTCCTCCTCGGTGCTCTCTTAACCGTGGTGGCCCTTTTCTACTATCTCAACGTGGCACGAAAGATGTATATAGACGAGGGGGCCGGTGAGGTAGGTCTTATATCCCTGCCATCTGATCTCTCTCTAAGTATAGGTGTCTGCGCCCTTACAGTCGTGCTTTTAGGACTATACCCCAAAGGTATCATATGGATAGCGGTAAGGGCGATCTCTTCCTTCGGTCAATCCATTCGATAAATCGCTTAGACCCTCTAATGGCCTCGCTTTCAGCCCCTTTCTTCAATCGGGACGTAATCGCGTCTTTCAGGTCCCAGATATATCTGTCTTGGACGGACTATCTTTGTCTCCTTATCCAGGAGCATCTCCTTCCACTGGGCCAGCCAGCCCGATGTTCTTGGAATGGCAAAGAGCACTGGGAACATATCGACTGGAAAGCCCAGGCTCTGATAGATTAAGCCGGTATAGAAATCCACATTTGGATAGAGCCTTCGCTTTATAAAGTACTCGTCATCGAGTGCGATCCTTTCTACCTCGAGTGCGATTTCGAGCAGCGGATTTAAACCCGTCACATCAAATACCCTGTAGGCGGTTTCCTTGATGATCTTTGCCCTCGGATCATAGGATTTATAAATACGGTGTCCGAATCCCATGAGCCTACCTTCACCGGCTTTGACCCTTTTAATGAAATCGGGAACCCTGTCTTTGGAACCTATTTCCGTTAGCATTCGGAGCGCCGCCTCATTTGCCCCTCCGTGTAATGGGCCGTAGAGCGCTGCGATACCGGCGGCGATTGCGGAATAGGGATCCACCTGAGAACTACCCACAGCACGCACGGCATTTGTACTACAGTTCTGCTCGTGGTCGGCATGGAGTATAAAAAGTATATCAAGGGCCCTTTCTATAACGGGATTGGGCTTATACTTGGGCTCCGTCATCTTAAACATCATGTTTAAGAAGTTCCCTGTGTAACTGAGGTCGTTATCCGGGTACGCGTAAGGCAGACCACGACCGTGTCTATACACAAACGCCGCTATCGTTGGCATCTTCGCTATTAGGCGGTGGATCTGTTTTTCTCTTACCTTCTCGTCAAAGATGTTTTTGGCCTCTGGATAAAAGGTTGATAGCGCACCTACTGTACTTAGGAGCATACCCATAGGATGGGCATCGTAACGAAACCCGTCCATGAACTTCTTTATGTTTTCATGAATGATCGTGTGGTGGGTTATGTCATAAACCCAGGTATCGTATTCGGTCTTTGAGGGCAGTTCTCCATAGAGGAGGAGGTATGCGACCTCTAGATAATTGCTTCTCTCTGCGAGCTGCTCGATCGGGTATCCCCTGTAACGCAGTATCCCCTTATCCCCGTCGATAAAGGTTATGGTGCTCTTACAGGAGGCCGTGTTTTCTGTTGCGGGATCGTAGCTCATGAGTCCGAAATCGTCTTCAGACACCTTGATCTGCCTTAGATCCATTGCCCTAATCGTTCCATGGGTTATGGGAATCTCATAACTCCTTCCCGTGCGATTGTCGGTGATGGTTAATGTTTCTTTACCCATTTTTTCCCTCCTTTTTTAATATTACTGGGTAAACCGTAATAAGCAATCTCGCCGATTGACGAGGCCTCTTAAGTGTAACCGTCTCCGATGGCTGACGTCCTACTCAGCACGGAGCGCACTCCAGGTCGTGTTCTACTGTGCGATGGGCTTCTCTTGACAGGCTGAGCCCCGCCTCGAATGCCCTGAAGTTGAGTTCTTCCGTCCCCTTTGGGATCCTTGCAAAGAGGGCCTTTTTTATGGCATCTATAGAAACCACTCCTATGAGACCGGCTATGAGCCCAAGGGCGACGATATTTGCCACGATTGCCTTTCCCACCCGGCTCCTCGCCGTGGCTATTATGGGGAGCTTATACGTCTTATAACTACCCGGCGGCACGTCTTTTACCGTCTCCTCATCCACTATAAGTACCCCTCCATCCTTTATATCACCTGCGTACTTACTGGCGGCCTCTTGTGTGAGTGCCAGGAGAACGTCGACCTTCGTCGCCTTAGGGTAGTCTATATCCTGATCGCTTATTATCACCGTTGAACTGCTGGATCCACCCCTCGACTCAGGTCCGTATGATTGCGTCTGGACGGCGTTCTTTCCGTCGTAAAGGGCTGCCGCCTCGGCAAGGATGAGACCGGCTCGCGCGTGGCGGTGCCGATCTGGACGAGGATGAGACCGGCAAGGATGAGTCCCTGTCCACCCGAGCCGCTGAGTTTTACCTCGTATCTTTCCATTTCTATTCACTCTCCATGCTTACCTTATCGATCGGTTTCTCAAAGCTCTCTGTAAGGGTGTAGTAGATCTGTGTGTACTCTGGTGTTTCCCTTCTATGGAGTATGCCCGTTGTGAATTTCCCGTCGAGCTCTTCGGGTTTCATGTTCCCGGCCCTCTCCACGCGAATAGCGTTCTTCCTCTGCCAGTCTAGTAGGGAAAAGGCCGATTTAAACCCGTTTTTTCTTCCGTAGTAGACTGGACATCCTACTATTACCTCGACGACCGAGAATCCCTTGTGCTTGAATGCCTCTATAATGATCTTATCGAGGGAAAATATGTTATAAGTGGTCTCCCTTGCGACAAACGTGGCCCCTGCCCCGATAGCGAGTCTAGAGAGGTCGAACTGAGGGTCTATGTTTCTATGTGGGGTCGTCGTTGAGTAGGAGCTGCTAGGGGTTGTAGGGGAATGCTGTCCTCCGGTCATCCCGTATATATAGTTATTAAAGATTATGAGGGTCATGTCTATGTTTCTACGACAGGCGTGTATAAAGTGGTTTCCTCCTATTGCCGCGCAATCCCCGTCGCCAGAGACCACTATCACGTTGAGCTTGGGATTTGCGAGTTTAATCCCTGTAGCGAATGTGAGGGGTCTGCCATGTGTCGTATGGAGCGTGTTGAAATCCAGGTAGCCCGAGATCCTTCCCGAACACCCAATGCCCGAGACGATTACGGTATCTTCCTTCTTATAGCCCACCGCATCAATGGCCCTTATCAGGGACTTCATCGCCACCCCGTTTCCGCACCCCGGGCACCAGATATGGGGCATCTTATCGTTTCTGAGGTATCTAGCGTAATCAAAGGCCATGTCTCACTCCCCTTCTTCTATAGTTTAGCCATTATCTCATCCGGTGAGATAAGCTCCGTATCCACCCGATTTACTCTTATTACATCCGCCTTTCCCCCCATCACCCTTTCCACCTCTAAGGCTATCTGTCCGAGGTTCATTTCGGGGACGATTACCCTTTTGACATATCCCGCCAACCTCTCTAGTGGCTCTGAGGGGAATGGCCAGATCGTAATGAGTTTCAGGAGTCCTACCTTCTTTCCAGTGTTCCTCGCACGCTTAACCGCGGATTTAGCCGACCTTGCAACGGACCCATAGGCTACGATCGCGGTTTCTGCATCTTCGAGCATAAACCCTTCCCAGCGCGTGATCTCGTCCTTCCCCCTCTCGATCTTATTCGTAAGCCTCTCTATAAGCTCCCCTATCTTTTTAGGGTCGTTTGTTGGAAAACCGCTCAGATCGTGACTCAGACCCGTTACGTGGAACCTGTATCCGGTTCCAAAATCGGCTATAGTCGGAACGCCGTCTGGGGATGGCTTATACGGGTAATAGAACTCAGGGGCTTCGGTTGGCTTCTTCCTGTTTATTATCTCTATCTCTCCGGGCTTTGGTATACGTATCCTCTCCCTCATATGCCCGACGACCTCGTCGATTAGGAGTATCACGGGGTTCCTGTACCTTTCTGAGATGTTAAAGGCCCTCACGGTTTCATAGAAGCACTCCTCAACCGTTGACGGTGCAATCGCAACGGCCGGATGATCCCCGTGTGTTCCCCACCTTGCCTGCATTACATCACCCTGTGCCGGGCCTGTAGGGGTACCGGTGCTCGGTCCTCCACGCATTACATCGACTATGACACATGGAACCTCGGCTATACAGGCGTATCCTATATGTTCCTGTTTCAATGAAAACCCAGGACCGCTTGTTGCCGTCATGGCCTTGGCTCCTGCGAGTGAGGCACCTATCACCGCCCCCATAGATGCGATTTCATCCTCCATCTCGATGAAAACGCCCTTTCTTCGGGGGAGTTCGTAGGCGAGATACTCGGCGATCTCACTTGAGGGACTTATGGGATAGCCCGCAAAGAAATTGCACCCGGCATAGAGAGCTCCCTCGGCGCAGGCTTCATTTCCCTGACAGAATTTTAATCTCTCCATGTTCTTATCTTCCGTTGGGTTCTATTCTATGGTTATGGCAAAATCCGGGCATTCAAGCTCACAGAGCATGCATTTACTGCAGAGGTTTATATCCCTTACGACTGGATAAGGCCCTTCCATCTCGAGGCACCTGTTCGGACATATCTCTACGCATATCTCGCAACCCTTACAGAATCTCTGGTTTAAGGTGATTGTGACGAGTTTGCCTCTGGCCTTTTGACTGATCCCGCTCCACACGCTCGTTTTTCCCCTTTTTTCTATAAGTACTCCCAGTCCCATATCGCTCATCTTGATCTCCCTCTGTTAGAAGACGCCCTTCCTACATTTGTCTTACAAGATCTGTGCCAGGGATTTTTTTTGCTGTTTTTAAGCCTTAAGATGAATAAAAAAATCAAGGACCTCAGGTGGTTAAAGACACACTGTTTTTCTTACACAAGAGGTAGTGCCCAATGCCTGAGAAAAAGATAACCGAGCGGGATGTCAGATGTCAGAAAATCATACGTATTTAAGATGCTTAAGAGAGCGATGGGTTTATCCCTTCTCTGCCCATTGGATATGCAGACCCGTATGTTTATGCCTAGTGGATTCAAGGTCTTTCTGTCTAATTATCTGACATCTGACAGGTTATCAATCAAAATCATGTGTGTAATCCCTCTAATACATTACAGAAACATATCGGCGTCGTTTTGGCATAGGGCTTGCCCTTAAGAGGGGTAAGGGGAAGTGTAAAAGAAAGGGGGTGAGAAAGATGGTACTAAGGGGGATTATTAGTCTTCTCTTGGGTTTTTTCTTTATGCTTCTTTTTATTATGGTTTTTTTTGTTCCCTATGTTACGGTAGGAATAGCCGCTGCCTTCTTAATCGTGATATCGGTATCTATTCTCTTTGGAGTTGAGGCCATTACTGTTTATAAGAAATTGGTATCAAAGGTCTTTTTCTGCCCTTTTAGAAAGAGGGATGTCGAGGTAAGACTCCGACCCAGCATCTTCACATATAGACCGTACGACGACGTTATCTCCTGCTCCGCATTTAAGGGCAAGGTCACGTGCAGGAAGAAGTGCCTAGATCTCCCAGAGCTTAGGGCCTAGGGTGGAAGACGCTAATGCGAAGGTGAGGAAGTTCCTTACGTACCGGATAAGGGTATTCGTGTATACATCGGCTAAGGGATGGATTGTTTAATGTGTTCCTCCCTCATATAACTCTCCTCTGCCCTTTTCCTCTGAGCCTCGGCTAGTTTTTTTAAGAGCCTAATCGATTGCTCAAATTCGGATACTGGTCTAACCTCAAGATACCCCTTTTTTTCTGTGAGCTTGAGAATCTCCTCACCCCTTTCAGACCTTATTATAAGCATCGTCCATCCGACTATTCCCACGCCCCCTGCCGAGATGTCGGCATGCTCCGCGCTAAAGTCCCCGCAGTAGTCACACTGGGGTCTTCGATGCGCCTTCGCCTCGACAAGTGGGGCTTCAACCCTCGTTCCGTCCTTTAGGTCTATAATCAATCTGCCCTTTATGTTTACCTTGACGACGTCCTCGGGGTTTATCCCGAGTCTTCCCTTAAGGTATCCGTGAACGAATCCATCAAAGTCAAATGTCTCCGCACAGAAGAGCCCTATCGTTAGCCGCACGGCCTCTACGTATCGCTTGAGGTATCTCTTTTGCCTCTCTACGTTTTTTTCTCCTCTATCGGAGGTGATAAAACCCGTATCCGCCCCTAAGGTCGTTGCGTATCCTGATATCTCGCATGAGACCCCGACTAGAGCCAGTTTCTCTAGGTTGTGCTTGTCCACGGCTTCCTTAAGGGCAGACGGCGTAGCACAATAGGTGTACCAGGATTTTGCGGTCTCTATGAGCTCGTCCGCACTCTTTACAACCCTTGGCACGGGGTCGAGCCACATCCTATTTGAGGGGCCGGCTACTGCCGCACCATCTATTATCCCTTCATCAAAGGCACATCTCAGGATCTCTGTTACCGCCCCACCGTCTTGTGCGTTTGTGATTGTATTGGGGTTTGTGCTCCTTACGACACATATAGACCTCATAACGCCATACGGCTCGTCTTCTCGCCTTTTTCTTCCAAATACCAGAACGTCTATCTCCTCTGGTTTAATCGGTCTCATGTGCTCTAAGCCCAGCCTCCCACATGCGTTTGCGCAGACATCGCAACCTATCTCCTCACTTATAGGGCAGTGATCAAACCTGGCTTTCGGCTTCGCCACGTAGGGAGACATGGATACCGGATCGTATCTTATGACCCCGTATGGACATGTTACAACGCACATCGAACACCCGCAGCACCTTCTAACATCCACAACCTCATTCATCATCCTCTTGAATGTCTTCTTTAATTCACCCCTCTCGGCTTCTTTCATCCCTTCTCTCCTCTGCTTTATCCCATCTTGACTAAAAAGAGGTCATTTAACCAAAGGCATCTCTATTATTGGGAATGGATCGAGTTTTCAATGAACCCTGTTTATCGAATCCCTCATTTTCGGAAGTGCAAATTTCATACCATAGAGGTTTTTTTCTCACACCTTTAGGGTCCTTTAGCAAGGCGATTATTGTTTTTTTTGCAGGAAAATGGATTAAGAGAGGAGAGCCAAGGCGCTACCCCAGTGGAAGAACCATTGTCTTATTTTCTGTCATCTGACAGCCTGTCCATCGAGGCTAAGACAAAGGAAGAAGAAAGACTTTTCTAAACTTTGTGGAACCTTAAGCAACGAAGATGCAGAGGCTATGACGAAGGCTATAGAGGAAGGTTGTGAGAAAATAAACTATGAAGAGTGGTAAGTACCTATTAGATACTAACATTGTAATTGCTTTCCTTAACGGTGATAAAAACATAGAGGCAAGGTTAAACTCTGCTGAGACGGTTTATCTTTCGTTTATTGTTCTTGGTGAATTACTCTACGGGGCAAAAAACTCAAAAAACTTGGGCGAGAATATTCAAAAGATTAAGCAGTTCATGGACCAATGTGTTTTACTGTTTGTTAATGAGTCAACATCAATTCATTACTCAGACATAAAACTTGCCTTAAAGAAGAAAGGTCATCCAATTCCTGAAAGTGACATTTGGATTGGAGCAACTGCTATTCACCATGGTCTTATTCTTTCTAGTCGTGATGACCATTTTAGTTTATAGACGGTCTTATATTAGAGAGGTGTAAGCTCCAACTAGGATTAAGGGCAAATATTTTTATACACCTATTGAAAAAATCTCCATACCCCTCATTTTTTCGAAAATCAACATGCCGCCTGTTCTAGTAATTCGAGTTGAAGATTTACGGATTCCAAAGCAGGTTAACATGGGGTTGAAGAATATCACATTATGGCTTTTCTTATATGGTTAGGATACACTTATCGAAAAGGTCAAAAGGGGTATGGGTCTTAGAAATCGGCTTAAAAAGAGACACGATTTAAGGAGGCGATTATATGCTGATTAAAGCAACAGGTTGTACCGGGAAGGGAAGGGCTTTAGGGATTAATCCCTTGAGATTACTTATAGTCATGGTTTTTGGAGCACTTATCGCCGTTCTTTCCTTGCCCGTCTGGGCTGACGATGCGACAGATGCAAGGGTAATAGTGGAAAAGGCAAAGATTACAGCCGAGGGCTTCTGGAGGGATCCCAAGATAGACCCAACATGGCGGGATCTGCTAAGGGATGCCAAGGGTGTGCTCATCGTTCCTCAGATCGTAAAGGGTGGGTTCATACTCGGAGGCTCAGGGGGAAGTGGCGTTCTCCTTGCGCGCGATAAGAGGAAGGGCAGGTGGAACGGGCCTGCCTTCTACACTATAGGTGGGGTGAGTTTCGGTCTCCTTGCGGGGGCAGAGGTGGCAGAAACTGTAATCGTTGTGCGCACGGAACGCGGCATTACTCGTCTCCTAAGCACCGGTGCAAAGCTCGGGGCTGACGTCAGTATAGCCGCCGGACCGGTTGGTGGTGGTATGGGAGCCGGAAATATAGTAGCTGACCTTGTGGTTTTATCCCGTGCGAAGGGACTCTATGGCGGGTTATCCCTTGAGGGGTCACTCGTAAACGTCAGGGATTCCTTAAACAGGGCATACTACGGAAGGTCGGTCACGCCGACCGATATCCTAATACTGGGCAGCGTTAGGAATCCCCAAGCCGATGGCCTGATCTCTGCTGTAAAGAGGCTTACAGGAGGCACATAAGAGCGGAAGATCACCTCTCGGCGGTCTTGGTGGATTCCTCTTTAAGAAGGATGAGGAGTATGCTTATCCTCCTATTCCTTGGGTCCTCCGGGTTCTCCTTTATTAGGGGCACCGTATCCGCATAACCGGCTATCTTTATAAGACGGTTTGTATTAAGCCCGTATTCTTCAAGCTGCCTCTTGGCGGATAAAGCGCGCTCTGTGGAGAGGTCCCAGTTGCTGTAGTTTGTCGACCTGTAGGGTAGGGAATCCGTGTGACCCTCAATGGCAACCGAATTAGGTAGGGATTTTACCTCATCCGAGATTACACGGAGTATCCTCTGTGCCATGGGCGTCGGTTTTGATGAGCCGAGCTCAAACATGGGTTTGCCCTCCTTATCGACGAGCTGTATACGAATGCCTCCCTCGAATGTGTCAACTATCACCTGATCCTTTATATCGGCGAGTTTCTCCTCGATCGCTCTTTTTATCTCCTCCTTGATCTCCTCCTTTCTATGGTCTATCTCTTCTTTAGATGGATCAAATCCGCCCTTTAGCTCGTTGGGAGAACCCCTTTCCATCTGACCCCGTTCGTTTCGTATCAGTGGTTTCATTGTGTCTGGTGCTTCTAATTCGTCAGGAACCCTTTCCTCCGCATCACCCGTCTCGTTAAAAACCTCACTCGTTTTCTCCATAAATGATGCGCCACTATGATCAAACACGCTGAAGTGCTTAAAGTAATGGGCGACCTTTGCCCTCTTTTCGGGTGCCACCATGTTTATAAGCCATAGACATAGGAAGAGGGCCATCATGGCCGTTATAAAGTCTGCATATGCGACCTTCCAACTCCCTCCGTGATCGTCTCTGTGCCCTCCCTTTTTGACCCTTTTTACGATGGGCTTTTCTTCCTTCATCTCTTTCTCAGTTCCTTCTCCAGTTCGTTAAAGAGCGGCCTTTCCTTCACGGGAATGGCCCTTCTCCCGAACTCCACGGCTATCTGTGGGGCCGCGCCACTAACGAAGGCAACGAGGGCGATCTTTATAATCTCAAGATACGACCTGTTCTCATCGGCCATGTGTTCAAACTTGGTGGCCATCGGTGATACAAACCCATAACTCATCAGTACCCCAAGAAACGTTCCAACGAGAGCCGCACCGATGCTGTGGCCGATTACGGCAGGGGGTTGGTCTATCTTTCCCATCGTAAGGATGACTCCCAGAACGGCCGCAACGATGCCAAGCCCCGGCAGGGCGTCTGCTACCTTCGATAGGCTCCTTGCCGGAAGCATGGATTCGTGTCGGAACGCTTCGATCTCTGTGTCCATAAGGGTCTCTAGTTCATGCGGCGAAACATTGGTCGTTATAATGACCTTGAGGTTATCGCAAATGGAGTTCACCGCTAGACGGTTTCCATTAACGCTTCCATACTTCTTGAAAATGGGGCTTTTGTCCGGGTCCTCGATGTCGGATTCTATGGATACCAGCCCCTCCTTCTTTATCTTCGTAAAGATCTGGTAGAGGAGGGAGAGTAGCTCTATGTAGTTCTCCTTTGTATAGCTCTTTAGGCTCACGATTGATATGGTGTTCTTTATAACGATGCCGACTACCTTTGGAGGAGAGGCGATGAGAAAAGAGCCTAAAGCGGCACCAAATATTATTATGAATTCCGCCGGTTGAAAGAGGAGACTCAGATTGCCGTGTTCAAATAGATAGCCGCCCACCACTGCGACTAAAACGACGATTATCCCTATTGCTGTGAACATGGTTACTCCCTTATTTTATCCATGGGATTTATGTCAATCGGTCTCCTTCTCTCCCCTCTTCTTCTGTATGATCTCGCGCTGACGATTGAATACGTATCTAAATATCTCGCCTCTTACGGCTTCGTTTAGATCCGTAAAAAGGAGAGAGACCTCACACCCGTCACCTCCGGTTCCCTTTCCACATAGACCCACGACCCTTCCGTAGGTGATTAGACTGGTGGGAGGACGTGTTGGCAAGAGCGTCTCTATCTCGAATTCGTCCTCTATATCGGCCGCATTGTTTAACTCGAATCTGATACCCGATGTACTGATATTTACCTCTTTGGGCTCCGCCTTTATCGGGACTTCTCCTTCTAATCGGGTGGATCTTCCCTCTATACCGAAAATGACACTGGCCCCTTCATTGAGTCCCATCTCTTATCCCTCTTCCGGTCTGTGTTTGTAAGAATGCCCGTACTATATCGGCATCGAACTGTGTGTTAGAGCCCTGCCTTATCACATCGATTGCGTATTCGTGGCTTAGAGCCGGCCTATAGGCCCTTGGCGATGTTATGGCATCGTAGACATCCGCAACGCCTAATATACGTACGGTAAGCGGGATTTCGTTTCCACCGATTCCATATGGGTATCCTTTTCCGTCTATCCTCTCATGATGGTAGAGTATGAGTTCCCTCTCCTTTTGAAGGAACCTTATAGGTTTTACTATGTTGTCACCTATTATGGGATGGAGTCTCACTTCGGCCATCTCCTCAGGGGTGAGCCTCGCCGGTTTTAAAAGGATCGTGTCTCTTACCCCTATCTTCCCTATGTCGTGGAGGTAACCACCGAATCGTATTATTTCCTTTTCTTCCCAGGAGAGCCTCATTACATCCGCTATCTCAAGTGCGTATAGGGCGACCCTTTCTGAGTGCTGTTTGGTGTGGGGGTCTCTGGCCTCAATCGTAGAGACCAGTGATTTCAAGGTGTTAATGAGGTTTGTGTAGATGGACTCATAGAGGGCGTTATTCTCCATTCTGAGTGCGGCCTTTTTCGCGAATGTGAGGGCAAGGTATATTTCATCGTCCGTAAACGCCGCTCCGTCGCTCTTATTTGAGAGTGTTAGGATTCCAAGGGTCTCGTCGTTTAAGGTAAGAGGTATGGATAATAGGGGAAAAGTGACTCGGCCGCCCTCAAATGGGTTTACCTCCCCCGGTTGAGCGATAAAGTGGCTTTTGCTACCTATCACCCTTTCAAGATAGGTACCCGCGATATTTATCTCCCTCTTCACGGGCATCCCTATGGCGCTTTTTATCTTTAAATAGCCGTTATCAAGTATGCCGAACAATGCGGTGTTTACCATGAGGAGCCTTGATGCCATCTCTATGATCTTTTCATAGAGCTCTTTGTTATCGTACAGTCCGTCGAGTTCCATGCTCACGGCCTGGAGGGTGGCGATCTCCTGAAGTTTCTTGAAGAGTTCCGCGTTTATCCTCTCGACCGAGGATTCGTAATCCCTTATGGAGGAGATCTTGCCCAAGAGCCTTCTCTGTCTGATGAGCCTTTCCGCTGTGGAGAGTACCTTCTCCATCTTAAAAGGCTTCTCTATAAAGTCACTCGCTCCCTCCTTCATGGCGCTTATGGCTATGTCTAGAGTTGAAAACCCCGTTATCATAACCACTGGAAGTGTCGGGTCCACCTTCTTTATCTCTCTCAAGAGATCTATTCCGTTTAGCCTCGGCATGGATAGATCGGTGAATACGACATCGTACTCGTTACACCTTATCTTCTCTATCCCATCGATTCCGTCTTTTGATGTATCCGTCTCGTGACCTCCACACTCGGATAGGGTATCCGAGATATAGTCTCTCACACAGGGATCGTCATCTACTATGAGCACCTTTCCCTTATACATCGTCTTTAAACAGTCTTTCTTCTATTATCCTTGCTTCGTTTTGGGTAAAGACCCTGATTGCCTTTAGCCTCTCTATCCTCTCTCTCCAGTCGGCTCTCACCTCGGGATTGGCGCTTCCGTTAACGCTCCTTATGACTTCCATATCTCTATACGTATTCCTTAGGATGTTTCTCAGTTCCCTGTTTTCTTCTATAAGCGCCTCCCTTTTAAAGGCCCTTTCGGCGACGAAGATGATCTCTTCCATCGCAAAGGGTTTTGTCAGATAGTCATAGGCTCCCTTCTTTATGGCCTTGAGTGCGGTCTCGAGTGTGCTAAAACCCGTGAGTATGACCACGGCTATATCGGGATTGTTCTTTGTGGCGCTCTCGAGTACCTCGATCCCATCCATACCCGGCATCTTGAGATCGGTTATAACGAGTTTTATATCCTCAACCATGAGGATACCGATGGCGTCAAATCCATCCCTCGCCGAAATCACCGGGTATCCCTGCTGCGAGAGCGTGGAGACGATGACGTCTCTAACCATTTCGTCGTCGTCTACGACGAGTATTCTAAAGTCTTTCTTCTCCATGATCATTCCGTTTTTCGAATCCTCTCTATGACTTCGCTTTTCGCTTCTTCGAGAATGAGTTTCTTCCTTGCCTCCGATGAGATCCGCACCGTGTCCTTCGGTTCGTCCTGTTTTTTTTCGAGTGTAGGTGACTCTCTTTCGGGCGTGGTCGATGGCTTTAGCCTTGAATCCCTGTTGTATGCCTTTAGGTTGGGAAATGCAGGTATATTCATGGCGTGAGTTTGTATGCTGAGGGTAGTCCTATTACTCTATAATCGGAAGTATTCTTAAAAACTTTAGGAAAGGGTTGAACTCTAAATGCCGGGTATACCATTTTTTACTTGGACCCACGCTTCCCTTAGTTCTTTAAGAATGCCGGTTATATGGTCGATTCTATTTTCATCATTTCTTGTATTTGCAAGGGTGAGTTCTCTCATCATATAAAGGTATAACTCCTGCAGGTTAAGGGCCAATGAGTCTTCTCCACACATATCTGGGTTTAGGGAATTGAGGAGCCCTTCAACTATGACCATCGCTTTATTTAGGTTTTTTATCTTGCCCTGAACCTCTTTTCTCCTTATAGCTACTATTGCCCTATTCAGGGACTCTATGGCGCCATCGTAGAGTAGTATCACGTGTTCTAGGGGATTTGTCGTCTCAACCATAGTTTGAGTATAGGCGTTAAGGACGTATTTTGAGTAAACCATCATTTGCCTCCCAGGATTTTCCCAAGGTTTTCCACCTGCTGTGTAATGAAGTTACTCGTTCCCTGAAGCTGATTTAGGAGCGTATCGAGATTGGTGAACTGTCTACGGAGCGCTATCTCCTTTAGCTGGAGTCTCGCTGTAAGGTCGTCCTCCTCCTTTTGAATGGCTCTTATGGTCTGCTCATACCCGTTTTTCCTTGCGGGTATCAGGGTGTTTATATAGTCGTTAAGAGAGGATTCTAGAGAAGATGCCATCTGGTTTATGGTACTAATGACATCGGTCTCGTCACTGGAGAGAGCGGCATCGAATCTGGAGGGGTCGATGCTTAGTACGCCGTTTCTATCGTGTGTTATTCCGAGAAGGGTGAGGGTCTTGTCGTTATAAGACGTGATCGTTATGGAACGGATCGTGTTTTGGATACCAGATAGTATGGATTCCCCGCTTAAGGCTCCTCTTCTATCCGCATTTCCTTTTAGGTTCTTTAGGTTATTCATCAGCTGATTATAGGCGGAAACGAATGAATCCAGTTTGTTCTTTAATGTCTCTTTCTCCTTTGAAACCGTAAGGGATATGGAGGAACCGTAGTTATCACCCTTTTTGAGCTCTATAGTGACCCCAGTAATAAGATCGTTAATCGTGTTTGTTGGCCTTGTAACCTCAAGGCCGTCGACCCTTAGTCTGGCGTCCTGTGCTGCCTGTGACTGACTCATATTGGCTATACCGCCCGTTACGTTTCCATCTGGGTCATATGTTGGGTTAAAGGAGAGTCTCGATAGCCCCGTTGTGTCTATATCAGCGCCCCATTCCTCAAATACACCGTTATTATCCTCGTCTACCCTTATTACGATCCTGTTTGAGGCGCCAGTAGAATCAGCCGAGAGTACCAATCTATATCCGCTTCCGTCGTTAATAATGGATGCCCTAATACCCAGGCCTGAACCATTGATGGCGTCCTTTATGCCGGAGAGCGTGTTATTGGATGAGTCTACGGCTATAGTAACGGGAGAGCCGGTACCAACCTGGATCTGGAGTTTTTGAATGGGGTTTGTTGAAAGATCCGCAACCGTGTCGGTTTCCGCTGTGAATGGGCTTGAGTATATACTCTGGGCGGTTGCTGTGTTTTTTACCTGGATGGTGTAGTTGCCTAGGGATGCGGAACCGGAAGCGGAGACCGACATGAAAGAGGCGTCTGAGACCTCGGCTTTCATGCCTATTAGACCGGGGTCCTTTAGGTTGGATACGGTGCTTTTAAACTCACTGAGGGCGCTTAAGAGTATGCCGTATCCGCTTATCTTTGCCTGATAGCCGTTTTCCTTCTGTTGGAGTTTAATGAGAGGCTGGCTTTCTACCTCCATGAGCTTAGATACTATTGCGTTTATGTCGATGCTTCCTGATGGACTAATCGGGTTTGTTGCCATTTTCCCTTGTTAGACCTTCTTGCTGAAAAGGTTCTCTCTTGCTTCTTTTAGGTCTCTAACCATCTCCAAGAATTCCTCTGGTGGGATCTGTTTTATGACCTCTCCCTTTTCGTTTAAAACCCTTATGACCACCTCATTATCATCCGTAAGTGCAAAGACGGTCTTAAACTCGAATGCCTTTATATCCGACTTTAGTCTAATCCGGTTATCGCTTCTCTCCGTCGCCCTACCTGCCTCGTCTTTTTGAGATTGGGATTCGGCTTTAAACCTCGTCGGTTGGGTTTTTAAAGAGGGCAATCGTATGTTCTTGTTTGTGGTACCGATTTTCATATCCCCCTCTGTCTTTAGGAGCTAAGGGAAAGTCCTTTTCCCTTAGCTCCTATGTCTTGGTGTTTACCTTCCGAGTAGGGCCAGTACCTGTTGGGGTATGGTGTTTGCCTGGGTGAGGATCGCTATTCCCGCCTGCTGCATGATCTGGGCCTTTGTTAGATTCGCCGTTTCCGTGGCAAAGTCTGTATCCATTATCCTTGAGCGGGCTGAGGAGATGTTTTCTCGGACGTTGTCTAGGTTCCTTATGACGGATTCAAACCTGTTTAGCTTAGCACCGAGCACTGACCTTTGGCTGTTTATCGAGTCCATGGCGTTCTTGAAAGAGAGCATCGCTAGGTTTGCGGCCGAGGCTGTGGTTACGACCTGTGCATTTACGGGGGCATTTGAAAGGGTAGTGGAAGCGCTATTTACCCCTGTTATTGCCTGACCAGTCGTTGCGTCATCGTAGGTAACCGTGGTCGAATTTAACTTCTGGTTGAGCACGATAAGACCGTTTGCTCCGGCGTCAACGGACGTTGTTCCCTGAGCAAAACCCGTAACGGTAGCCGCATTGGCGGAGTTTACAGTAACCGATATAGCGGCCCCCGTCTTGTTGAAGAGGACGAGTCTATTCTGGTCTGCCGCCCCTCCCGCATCCACTACGGCTGTGACGCCGTGCTCGGCGGTCTTGGCGTTTATATTTGCGGCTAGGGCGGTGAGTCCGGTGGCGCCGTCAATGGATATTCCGTTTATCACCAGTTCTCCAGTTGCTACCGCGGTAGCGGTAAGGTTTGCATCCGTAACGTCGTTTACTCCGACCGCAGTGTTGCCGAATCCGAAGGCGGTTACACCGTGAGAGGCCGTCTTTGAGTTGATGGCGTTTATCTTGTTTATGGAGTTACTGTTTGCGGCGATTGCGGTGCCGACCTGGACGCCGTTAATCGTATCTGCCGCGCCGAGTGCGGTTGTGAAGGCGTTTCTTGCCCTGTCCGCTATTGTGGCATCGTCAAGCGCGGCTATAGCGGAGTACTCCGAAGCGACACCGAGTGTCGTTGGAGATACGTTTGATATAGAGACGTTTATAGTCTCGTTAACCTCGACACCAACCTGAATATCGGCATTAAAACCACCGGAAAGGAGCTTCTCTCCGTTGAATCTTGTCTGATTGACGATCCTGCTCAGTTCGTCAATAAGCTGTGACACCTCCTGATTCAGGGAGCTCCTGTCCTGGGTGGTGTTATAGCTTGCCGCCTGTTCTGCGAGTTCATACATCCTCTGAAGGTCATTTACCATCTCATCCATAGCGCCTTCGGCTGTCTGGAGTATGGAAAGACCGTCATTTGCGTTTCTTATAGCAACGGAAAGACCCCTTATCTGTGTGCTCATTCTCGTTGCTATGGCAAGCCCTGCCGCATCGTCCTTAGAGGAGTTTATCCTTAAGCCCGAAGAGAGCCTCTGCATAGCCGTCTGCAGAAGGGGCTCTGTCTTCTGAAGGTTCCTCTGGGCGTTAATGGAAAGTATGTTTGTGTTTATCGTTAGTGGCATTGGTTTTTCCTCCTGGTTTGATTTTATCTTTCTTATCGTCGTTTTTTTGATAAACTTTAATAGAAATAGGTGTGAATTAGATCCGAATCGAAGGTGATCAATCTGAGGATCGTAAACCCAAGTAGAGGGTTTCTCATCGTGGAAAGAACCGGTGGGAGACAACCGTCCATTAAACCAGGGGACGTTGTGAAGGCAGAGGTCGTAGAGGTCCTGTCCTCTGGTATGGTAACTCTGAGGATAAAGGGCGGGTTTATTACCGCAAGGTCTGAGGTTCCTCTGGAAGCGGGTTTTCTTGGTCTCTTTAAGGTATCTGAAGGGAAGGGAGAGGTTAGTACTCTTAGGCTCCAATTTATGGGGCGGGCCGAAGAGAAAACCGGTTCCTCTTCCCCTGGTCTCAAATGGGTTTTTATATCGAGGCTCGTTCGGGAATTGGCTGGAAGTCTGACTAAGAAAGGCTCGGATGTAGAAGGGATTCGGAGTCTCTATGAGGGGCTCCTAAAGGCACTACCTTTAGATATAAATGCCTTACCTAAAGAGATGAGGAAGGAACTCCAAGACCTGCTAAAAACGAGCCTAAAGACGACTGGGCGGAGCGTTCGGGAAGGACTGGATTCTCTTATGGATCGGCTTCCAGAGGGTATAAAAAACCGTTTCTCAGTAGAAGACCTGAAAAGCGCCCTCGTACTTAGTGTGGAGAGGGAAGGTGAATTGCCACGGCTAAAGGGGGCCATGGAAAATACGGGTGTCGTCCTTGAGACAAAGCTAAAGACCATGGCCAGGATGGCGAATCAGGAGGGCGAAACGGGTGGACTGGCTACTAAGAGTATGGGAGAGCGGGAGATTAAAGACGATTTAAAGGCCTTTCTTCTAAAGCTAAGGCGCTCCATTGAGGAAGGGGAGGGCTCTTTTGAGAAGGATATCCTTCGACATGTAAACACGCTTCTTAAGGACATAGAGACCTTTCAGTTTCTATCAAAGGTAACGGATTCCTTTTATTCCTTTTTGCCTCTAGACTGGCATGGGCTTAAGGACGGTGAGATAGCGTTTAAGAAGGGAAAAACGGATC
>CAZWVA010000037.1:0-26189 GCA_964636885.1 uncultured Spirochaetia bacterium | reverse complement strand
GAAGAGCAAGGATTCATCCTCTTGCTCGCCTATGGACTCCAGTAGTTCTTCCTTTTTTCTTTCTTCGGCAACGGCGATCTCTTTTTTTAACCCCTCTACAACCTCCCTTATCTCATCGTCCCCTGGAAGGAAGAAAGAAACCGACTGAGCGACATCAAGGGCCTTTTCGGGTTTTCCCTCCATCCTATAGATTTGAATGAGGATCTTGCTTGCGGCAACGTTATCCGGGGCGGATTGCACGATTTCTTCCATCTCTTTTTTTGCCTGCTCTACCATTCCCCTGTCGTAGAGTATCTTTCCGAGGATGAATTTTGCCGTTACGTTTTGGGGATTGTGCTTTAAACCCTCGGTCAGAACACTCACCGCCCTCTCGACCTCTCCACACTTTATTAGGACCTCAGCAAGGAATACAAAGGCACCCGAAGAGGGATTCTCGGCAAGGAGGTTTTCGTATTTTTCCCTAAGTGCCTTGAGCTCTTCCTGGCTTACCTCTTTCACGTTCCTCATGATACCCTTGATTGATATTAATGTAAAATCGAAAGAGGAGTCAATAGGAGATCTCATTCCGGTTCAATCCTTCTATACGTTATCCCTTTTGGCTCTCCTCTTTATCATGTTCAAAAGAGAGTCCAGTTCATCTATCCTTAGGAGTTTTGCGATTAGAAGATAAACCACTATCGCACCTGCGATCGAGGCTAAAAGTACCCCTATCTTTTCAGGGGAGATCCCGCTTTTGGACCATTCTGAGAGGGTCGAGATCTTCCATGCCGAAATCCCGGTGATAAGAGACACTATCCCTATTTTAAGGCAGTATATAAGGGTCTTTTTTATCTCTATCGTTCCGACACGTCTATTGAGAGCGAGAAAAAGAAGAGAGAAGTTAAATATAGAGGAGATCGAACTTGCAAGTGCAAGCCCCGTGTGCTTGAGCTCAAATGTGAATCCGAGTATGTATCCAAAGACGGCATTTACTATAAACGCTAGGAAGGCAAAGACAACCGGCGTCTTTGTATCCTGAATGGCGTAGAAGGTAGGAGCCGTTATCCTCACGCCTCCTACGGCCCAGAGGCCTATTGTATATCCGAGGAGCGCTTGTGAGGTGCGAAGTGTCGCCTCATATGTGAATTCACCCCTTTGGTAGAGGAGGTTACATATAGGAACCCTAAGTGCTATGAGTCCGGTGAGGGCGGGGGCTATTAGAAACAGCATGAGTCTTAACGCAAAAGAGTAGCTCTCTTTAAATCCTCTGATCTCTCCTTTTGATGCCTGTAATGAGAGATTGGGAAGTAGAACGGTTGCGATGGAGACGGCAACGATTCCAAGAGGAAACTCCATTAGCCTTTCCGAATAGTAGAGATAAGAGACGGTTCCTTGAGGGAGATGGGATCCATACTGGGTGCTCACGAGTATATTCAGATTATAAACCGCAACCCCAAAGAGCTGGGGCGCCATGAGAAGGGCTATTCTTTTTACCGCCGGATGACGCAGGTTTTTTCTAAAGCCGTGTAGAAAACCCGTGCTCCTTAGAAACGGGATCTGGAATACGAATTGGATTAACCCCCCTATAATAACCCCTATGGCGAGAGAGAGGATAGGAACGCTGAGGCTCCTATAGAGGAGAAAGATCACGGCTACACTCCCGATGTTAAAAGCCACCTGTGCAAAGGCGGGAGAGAAAAAGCGTTTTAATGAGTTTAGAATCCCCATTGAAAGCGCTGTGAGGGATGCAAAGAATATGTAGGGAAACATTATTCGGTTTAGGTCTACTGCGAGATCGAACGTTTCACCTGTAAAGCCAGAGGCAAAGAGCCTGATGATGAATGGAGAAAGAAGAACCCCGAGAATGGAAACAAGGACTAAAACCATAAATAGAAGGGTGAACGTAACATCGGAAACCCTTTTTGCTTCTTCCTTACCCCTTTTCTCTAGGTATTCGGTAAATACGGGGATAAAGGATACAGTAAGAGAGCCCTCGGCAAGGAGCCTTCGAAGGAGGTTTGGAATCCTAAATGCTACGTAGTATGCGTCTGTATTCGCATTCGCTCCAAAGAGATATGCTATTACCATGTCTCTTATATAACCGGTTATGCGACTAAGGAGTGTCACAAATCCCACAACGCCTAAAGGGCGGGTGATCTCTTCTTCGTGTTTCATCGAGGCGTGTAGTTTATATCAAGACTAAAAGCAATCAAGAAAAAAGGAAGAGTATTAGGAGTCTTTGTAGTCGCTCCGGGGGAAGGGCGAGCTTAAATCCTCACCTCTTCAAAATCGATTTCAGTTCTTAGGTTCCTTAATACCTCTCTCACCTCATCAATAGTGTCCTCTGTGGGGATAACCTTGATTATCCCATTTTGGGGATCCTCGGTCCTTACCCATGCGAGGTGGGAGTATGTCCCTAAGATCGCCTGAAAGTAAACCGTGCTACCCGGATCGTTGAGCTTCACGTATATGGTTGGCATGTATTCCCCTTATTAAGGATAAAAATCGAACCGCACACCGTCAATCGAGGCTTTTTTGACCGAATACCTGTTTTTGTGATTATATAGACATCTTAGCGAATTGTGGATGATATTTAAAGTATTTTATAATATTTATCTATCTCCCTGTAAATACTCATAAAATCATTAGAATGGCCCTTCTGGGTCTCTTTATATGCGTAAAAAATTAAAAAATTTCAAAAACTTACTTGACAAAGTTAACACGTTTTTATATAGTGGTCTAAAGTGGCATAAAGTGGCATATTTGGGCATGTAAAATCCGACATGTTTAGAGGCAGATACGAGCACACGATGACGGATAAAGGGCGGATAAGCGTACCATCGAGGTTTAGGGAGGTTCTAAGGGATAAATACGGGGATGAAACCCTTATAATAACGAACTTTGACAAGTGCCTTGCCGCTTATCCTGTAAAGGAGTGGAACGATATAGAAAAGAAGGCGGCTGACCTCCCGCAGTTTAAGCAGGAGGTAATCTCATTTCTTAGGTACCTTATGGGAGCGGCTGTTGACTGTCCGATTGATAGCCAAGGGAGGGTTCTCATTCCACAGTCTCTAAGAAACCATGCCCAGATCAAGCGCGATGTGGTGATGATAGGGATGCTTACTAGGTTTGAAATCTGGTCAAAGGAGGTTTGGGAGGAGGAGGAGTCCAAGAAGGCTTACGAGGAGTTTAAGAGGAGTAGAGAAATCCTGGCAGGGCAGGGGTTGTAAGATGGAAAAGGCGATACTAGAGACAGAAAAACCGATTCATAGGTCTGTTATGGTGAAAGAGGCGGTGGAATTCCTGTCCCCTCGCCCTGATGGGATCTACGTAGACGTGACCCTAGGGCTCGGGGGGCACACGGAGGCTATTTTAAAGGCCTCGGGTTATGCGGCCAAGGTGATAGGCTTTGACGTTGATGACGAATCCCTCTCATTCTCAAGAAAACGCCTTTCGGATTTCACAGGTCGGGTGGTATTCATAAACAAGAACTTCTCCGAGATTCGCGATGTGCTTGAGTCCCTCGGTATAGATGAGGTAGATGGGATTATAGCAGACCTAGGGATGTCGTCATTTCAGATAGATGCCAGTGGAAGGGGTTTTAGTTTTTTAAGGGATGAACCTCTCGATATGAGAATGGATGCCAGACTCAGGTTTACCGCTTATGACCTTGTAAACGAGATGGATGAGGAGGAGATCTCCAAGGTCTTAAGCAAGTACGGCGAAGAGAAATGGGCAAGAAGAATAGCGCGTGAGATACTCAGGGTTCGCCGTGAAAAACCGATAAAGAGTTCGATTCAGCTTGCCGATATAGTGTCAAACGCGATCCCTAAACAGTTTCACCCGCAAAACATCCATCCCGCTACAAAGACCTTTCAGGCTCTTCGTATCGCGGTGAATAACGAACTGGAGAATCTGGAGCGCTTTCTCAATGAGTCTGTTTCACTTCTTAAAATAGGTGGTAGGATCGTTGTCATTTCCTTTCATTCACTGGAGGACAGGTTGGTAAAAAACACATTTAAGAGGCTATCCGCACCCTGCGTCTGCCCTCCTCGACTACCCAAATGCGGGTGTGGAAGAAGGGGTATCATTAAGGTTCTTACCCGCTCTCCACTTACGCCGGGTGTTGAGGAGACGCTGAATAACCCAAGGGCGAGAAGCGCGAAATTGAGAGCGGGAGAAAGGATATAGGTCAATGGCTCTGGCTAGGACTATAAGAGTGAGAGGGAATTCGAATCTGGAAAGGGTCATTTTCTCAACTAGGTTTCTGGTTCTCGTTCTCTTTACACTCGGTCTTGCCATTGCCTATATAACCATCAAGGTCGAATCGCTAAAAATAGGCTACGAAATCTCGGCAAGCAAGAAAAGGGAGGAAGAGGTATTAAAAGAAAACCTCATACTTCGGGCCGAGTTTATGAAGCTTAAGTCCCCGGAGAGGATCGAGGGTATAGCACGAGAGCTCGGTTTTAAATTCCCCACTCAGGACGATCTTATATACATGGAAGAGAACACAGTGGTTGGGGAGACCAAATGAAAAAGACGAAAAACTCTAAGAAAAGGATCTCTCTTTCAAGGGACTTAACAAAGCCCCTATGGAGGGTTTGGATAATAGGTGGAGCTATCCTCGTTCTCTTTGGAGCCGTGTCGTTTAGGGCTTTAAAACTCCAGGTGCTAAATAGAGATCGTGCGATTGAAGTCGCAAGAAAACAGCACACCGGGCTCTTAACACTGCTCCCACGTCGGGGTAAGATCCTGGATGCAAATAGAAAGGAACTCGCCGTAAATATAGACGCCGAATCTATATACGTGCATCCGGGAAACGTGAAGGACATTAAACGGTTCTCAGTGGAACTCTCTAAGTACCTCAGGTATTCTCAAAAAGAGATTCTCGGTATGTTGCTTTCCAAAAAACCGTTCATTTGGGTTACGAGGCTTGCCGAACCCGGTTTGGTTGCCAGGTTAAAAAGCGCGAATATAGAGGGAATAGGCTTTATAGAAGAGCCAAAGCGGGTGTATCCAAACGGACACCTTGCGGGTCAGGTTCTAGGGTTTACCAATATAGATTCCAAGGGAATAGAGGGAATCGAATATGAGCTTGACGGTTTGCTCGCTGGAAGTCCCGGAAAAATAACCGTAAAGAGGGACGCGCGGGGAAGGGAGATCATAGATGCTCCGATTAATGTTGAGGCAAGCGTATCGGGTTATGACGTCGTTCTTAATATAGACTCCCAGATCCAGTACGTAGTCGAGAAGGAACTCAAAGAGGGCGTAGAAAAATCCTTCGCTCAGAAGGGGATGGCGGTAGTTATGAACCCGGAAACCGGTGCTATACTCGCCATGGCTTCCTATCCCTTTTTTGATCCAAACGACTTTGTTAAGTACGATGAGGGAACCAGAAGAAACCTCCCGGTATGGTACTCGTTTGAGCCCGGCTCGACGATAAAGGCTTTTCTAGCAGCCGCCGCTATAGAGGAGAAGAAGGTAAATCCAGACTCAAAATTCAATTGCGAAAACGGCAGAAGAAAGGTAGGACGCTCGATCATAAACGATGTGCATTCCTACGGAATACTTAACGTGGCTCAGATTATAGAGGTATCGAGCAATATCTGTGCAGGAAAGATAGCGGAAATCCTAGGCAAAGATGGATTCTATAAGTATCTTAAGGCATTCGGTTTTGGGGAAAAAACTGGGATAGATCTACCCGGTGAGTCAAGTGGAAGGCTCACGAGCCCGAGAAGATGGGGACCCGTTGAACTCGCAACCCTTTCCTTCGGTCAGGGGATATCGGTTACCGCTCTTCAACTCGCATCGGCCCTTTCGGCCGTTGCAAATGGTGGGTATCTTATGAAGCCGTATACGGTTAAGGAGATAATCGGACCCGATGGAAGGGTGATTGAGAAAAGAGAACCGGAGGTCATAAGGAGGGTGATTTCATATGATACGGCAGAGGAGGTCAAAAGGATCCTGGAAGGGGTTGTGGAAAGCGGCACTGGTAAGGAGGCCTCTATTCCCGGATATAGGGTGGCAGGGAAGACGGGAACGGCTCAGATTCCGAACCCTGAAACCGGAGGCTACTACTCCAACCGTTACCTGTCGTCTTTTATCGGTTTTGCGCCTGTTGATAATCCGAAAATAACGGTTGTTGTGCTCGTAGAGGATCCCAAGACGAGCCCCTATGGCGGGGTAATAGCGGCGCCTATATTTAAAAGGATTGCGGAAAGGGTTTTATTCTATCTAGGGGTTTCCCCTGAGAGGGCTTTTGCCGAGCTAAAAATAATGCCGGATCTTCGGGGCATGAGTGCAAGAGATATCCTAAGGTGGGCTGAAAAAGAGGGAATAAAGATTAGGCTAAAGGGAAGCGGATACGCCAACGATCAGAAACCGAGGGCCGGGGAGAGGATAAAAGAGGATACGATCTGCTCTATAGAATTGAAGCAGACCATATGATCTTGACATAATTACTCCTAGGGTAGGAGATTACGAAAAGCGGTAGAGTTGGGGCTAGGGTCGTGAACCCGGTCGGATAAACCTCGGGTTCCGGGCTTTTATATCTGTGCTTATCTTCGGCTGAGTAGAAGGGTTACATGGTCTTAAGGGATTTAATCAAGGGAGTGGAGGTTAAACGGATTCTCGGCAGAGACGATGTGGACATTGCCGGAATCTCTTATGACTCGAAGGAGGTCCGCCCCGGCTTTCTTTTTGTCGCGATAAGGGGTGAAAAGACGGATGGACATAAGTACTTAGGGGTGGCTATAGAAAATGGGGCAAGGGCTATAGTCGTCGAAGAGATACCTAATGAGGTTTTTAATGATACCTCTATCATTAGAGTCGAAGACACGAAGTCCGCGCTTGCTGAGATCTCGGCTAACTTCTTCTTTCATCCTACAAAGGAACTAACCCTTGTTGGGGTCACGGGAACAAACGGGAAGACGACGGTTACATATATTCTTGAATCGATATGGCAAGAGGAGAAAAAAAACACCGGCTTAATAGGAACGGTTGAATACAGGTTCTCCATGAACAGGATTCCGTCTTCAATGACAACGCCGGAGTCTCTGGATTTGACGAGGCTTCTTAGTGACATGCGGTCGTCTGGGGTCAGATACGTTGTAATGGAGGTTTCCTCACACGCACTTGATAGGAAGAGGGTTCTTGGCTGTCACTTCGATGCGGCGGTTTTTACAAACCTCACTCAAGACCATCTCGACTATCATGAGACGATGGAGGATTACTTCTCTGCAAAGAAGAGGTTATTTTCAGAGGTTCTTAGGAGAAGCGAGAAGGGGGAGAGGTTTTCTATAATAAACTTTGACGATCCCTATGGAAAAGAGATAGCAAAAGAGGCGGTGGGAGAGGTCGTATCCTATTCCACTAGAAGAGGGGAAGGGGTGGTTTATGCGGAAAAGGCCGAAATCTACCATGATGGGATTCGGGCCCTTCTAAACACACCTTGGGGGAATATAGAGATCGATTCGAAGCTCTATGGAAGGCATAACCTCTCTAATATACTTGCCGCAAGCGCTACAGCGCTTTCCCTTGGTTCCTCAAAAGGCGCTGTAGAGGCAGGGGTATCTAGACTAGTATCGGTTCCTGGAAGGCTTGACAGAGTTGAAAATCCCTTGGGAATCACCGTCCTTGTGGATTACGCACACACCCCCGACGCTCTGAGGAACGTTCTTCTATCGGTAAGGCCTCTTACCCCTGGTAATATTATCCTGGTCTTTGGTTGTGGAGGGGATAGGGATCCTACCAAGAGACCGATCATGGGAAGAATAGGAAAGGAGCTCTCCGATATACTCATCGTGACCTCGGACAACCCTCGCGGGGAACCCCCGGAAAGGATAATAGACCAGATAGAAGAAGGGGTCTTTGAGGGTGGAGACGATCATAAGCCCTATTTCAGGGTCCCGGATAGACGCGATGCGATAAGAAAGGCGATTGAGGTTGCGGCAAAGGGTGATACTGTTCTTATAGCGGGAAAGGGTCACGAGAACTATCAGATTCTTGGGACGAGAAGGATTCACTTTGATGATAAAGAGGTAGCTAGAGAAGTTTTACGGGAGATTGGAAAAAGGGATGCTTAAACTGAGCATGGTTTTAAGCTCGACAAATGGGAAACGGGTAGATGTGCAAAACCCCACGCCTCCGTCTAAATCGGATGAAGTAATCTTCTCCGGCGTCTCTACCGATTCGAGGAGGATAAGAAAGGATGAACTCTTCTTCGCCCTTCGAGGGGATAGATTTGACGGACACGATTTTGTTTCAGAGGCCCTTAATAAAGGCGCAAAAGGGGCGGTTGTCGAAAGGGATACTCCAATCACTGGTATGAGTGGAAAGGTGCTTATTCGGGTTTCCTCGACCTTAAGAGCCCTTGGGGATCTTGCATCGTCATGGAGGAGGGGCTTCCCGGCTCTAAAGCTCGCTGCGATCACGGGATCAAATGGAAAAACTACGACAAAGGAGATGGCTTCGAGCATACTGTCCCTTAGATTCTCCGTACATAAGAACTCGGGAAACCTGAACAACCTGATCGGTCTTCCTCTCACGCTCCTAAAGATCACGGAGGGTTGTAGTAGGGTTGTGGTGGAACTCGGAATGAACGAGTTTGGCGAGATAAGGAGGCTTACCGAAATCGCAGCGCCGGATACGGGGGCGATTACCAATATCGGAAGAGCCCATCTGGAGAAGCTCGGAGGAATAGAGGGCGTGGCAAGGGCAAAGGGGGAACTAGTAGAGGGGTTTACTGAGGATAACACTTTCGTGGTGAATATGGACGACCCCTGGGTTCGGGAAATCGCCAGTCTTACGAGGTGTAATAAAATCACATTTGGCATAGATTCCCCAGGCGTTGATATATCTGCAAGGGACATCAACCCGGTTGATCTTTCCGCGATAAGGTTCAATATGATTATAGGCGGTATGGAGTTCCCTGTAAGAATAAGGGGAATAGGGCTTCATAACGTCATGAACGCCCTATGCGCTGGAGGAGTAGCACTCTCTTTTGGGTGCAGTGCCGATGAGATTCAAGCGGGACTAGAAAGGTTCGTTCCGGCCTACATGAGGCTCGAGGTTATGGATACCCCATTTGGTTTTAAAATCATAAACGACACGTATAATGCCAATCCCGATTCGATGAGAAGGGGGATAGAAGAGCTCGTGAGACTAAAGGGAAATGGAAGGGCTATCGCCGTGCTTGGGGATATGCTTGAGCTTGGAAGTGCCAGTGAAAGTGAGCACGTGTGTCTCGGTGAATTTCTCTCCGAAAAGGGAGTGGATTTTGTCATAACGTATGGGGAATACGGAAAGCACGTTCTACTTGGCGCCGGAGAAGGGGTAGAGGGCGTAGCCGCTAAGACCCACGGTGAAGCCGCGGAGATTCTAAAAGGGGTTGCCAAGCCTGGGGACCTGGTTCTTATAAAAGGCTCACGTGGAATGAAGATGGAAAACGTAGTTCAGAGGCTTTTTGAGAGGTAGTTTTATATGCTTTATTTTCTTTATCTCCTTAAAGATGATTTCGTGTTTTTCAACGTTTTTAAATACATCACTTTTCGTTCCTTTGGAGCAGGAGTCACGGCTTTCCTTATAAGTATAGTCCTGGGGAAGGCGTTTATAGAGTTTCTGTCTAGAAGACAGTTTCGGGAGAACATCCGTTCGGATGGGCCTCCTGGACATCGATCCAAGGCCGGAACCCCAACCATGGGAGGCCTGTTTATCGTGATAGCGATAGCGGTGTCAACGCTTCTATGGGCAAACCTGATGAGTGAAATCGTGTGGTTTGTCCTTGTTCTTACTATTGGCTATGCCCTGATCGGTCTTGCTGACGATTGGTTAAAGCTATCCCGTGGTAGGGGAATGAGTGCAAAGGTGAAGTTTTTGCTCCAGATCCTTCTGGGTGTTCTTTTTGTCCTTCTTCTCATAGCGGAAAAAAAGGGGTTTACCATGTCCCTCAGGGTTGATCAGGTTGCCTATTACTCGTTCACTTCTGTCGTCTTTCCCTTTTTCAAGAAAGCGGTTTTTGATTTGGGCTGGCTCTATATACCATTTGCTATTATGGTTGTTGTAGGAGCGTCTAATGCCGTGAATCTAACGGACGGGCTCGATGGACTCGCTATCGGTTCTATAGCGGTTACGGCAGCAACCTATGTGGTTTTCGCCTATCTTTCGGGACACATGGAGTTTTCAAGGTATCTGCAGATCCCCTATATCTCGGAGGGCGGTGAACTGGCGGTCTTTCTTGCGACTGTAGGTGGGGCCTGTCTTGGGTTTCTCTGGTATAACTCTCATCCCGCACAGGTATTTATGGGGGACGTTGGTTCCCTTGCCCTTGGCGCTGCCATTGGATCGGTTTCTCTCATAATCAAACAGGAGGTCCTTCTCGTTTTAGTGGGGGGGCTTTTTGTTATGGAGACTGTCTCGGTGATAGTCCAGGTACTGTCATTTAAGCTTACAGGTAAAAGGGTTTTTCGTATGGCTCCTCTTCACCACCATTTTGAACTAAACGGCTGGCCCGAATCAAAGGTGGTAATAAGGTTCTGGATAATTTCCCTAGTGCTTTCTCTTTTCGCTCTCTCAACGCTCAAGCTAAGGTAGGAGTAATCGCTTTGTAGGAGGATGGATATGCCTTTTAACGGTCTAATTGATCACTAGCATGGGATAGACGATCCGCCTCTATGTGAGTCTATTCCATTTTGATAAACCAAACGTATCTTAGGTGCATATATGGAACTAAGCGGAAGAAGGGTATTGGTCGTGGGTCTTGGAAGAACCGGTATTCAAACTGTGAGGTTCTTGCTTAGAAAGGAAGCCGAGGTGCGGGCAAGCGATATCAACCGATTTGAGAAACTCCCAGAGGAAGTAAAGGGGCTACTGGCAGCAGGTGTAAAGGTAGAGACTGGGGAGCATAGAAGGGAAACCTTTCTCTGGGCGGATACCATAGTTCTCAGCCCCGGTGTGCCCTTCGGTCTTCCTCCTGTTAGAGAGGCCATGGACAAGGGAGTAGAGGTGATAAGCGAATTAGAACTCGCATGGAGGTTTATAAAGAAACCGATAGTCGGAATAACGGGCTCAAACGGGAAAACCACCACCTCTACTCTTGTCTCCCGGATTCTGGAGGGAAGCGGGAAAAGGGTCTTTCTTGGGGCTAATATCGGAACCCCTTTAGTTCAAATCGCCGAAAGAGATGACGCGTTCGATATACTCGTGTTAGAGTTAAGCAGTTTTCAACTCCAAGGTGTATCCACGTTTAGGCCTTATATAGGGGTTCTTCTCAACGTATCCCCTAACCATCTAGACCACCACGAGAGTTTTGGTGAATACGTGGAGGCGAAGATGAGGCTCTTCTCAAACCAAACCCCTCTTGATTGGGCGGTTTATAATGCCGACGACCCCGTAATAAGTGGGCGTTCTTCGGAAATCAGATCGAGGAAGATCCCTTTTGGAAAGTCACCAAAGGAAAACGGGGTGTTCTTTGATGGAACGTATGTGAGGTTTGAAGACGAGATCTACGACTTAAGAGGGATGAAGCTTATCGGCATACATAACATAGAAAACGCTATGGCCGCAATCGCCTTGGCAAGGGTTCTGGGATGTGAGCCTGGATTGATAGAGCGGCAAATAGTGGAGTTCCAGCCTCTTCCTCATAGGATCGAATTCGTAAGGGAGGTTAAAGATGGGAGGTTTTATAACGATTCTAAGTCAACGAGTCCTGGAGCGACCCTAAGGGCCCTTGAGAGCTTTCCTCCTCCAATAATCCTTATAGCGGGTGGAAAGGACAAGGGGGTAAGCTACGGGGTTCTAAAGGACGCCGTTCAAAGGAAGGTCAAGCTCCTCGTTCTCTTTGGTGAATCGAGGTTCAGGATGCAAAGGGAATTGGGTGAAGGGGTTCAAACGACCCTTGCGAATTCACTAGAAGAGGCCGTGGATAAGGCACTTATGAGCCTGTCAAAGGGAGACACGGTTCTTTTCTCTCCCGCCTGTTCGAGTTTTGATATGTTTCTTTCATACGAAGAAAGAGGGAGGAGATTCAAAGAGATTGTCCAAAGTATTTCAGTTTGAAGGTAAGGGATACGACGTGGTAATCATCGTTTCTGTTGTGTTTCTCTCGGCGATGGGCACGCTTATGGTCTATAGTACGAGTTCCGTTTACGCCCTAGAGGAATTTGGAGACCCGAGTTATTTCTTAAAGCGTCATGCTGTATACCTCCTTGTCGGTTTTATTGGTATGTTCGTTCTAATGACCCTTGACTATCGGTTCTTGAGGAAGTTCGTTTATCCCGCTTATATAGTCGGTTTACTCATGCTCGTTTTGGTGCTCATTCCGGGCGTGGGCCAAGAGGTAGGTGGTGCGAGGAGATGGATAGACCTTGGTCCGGGAGGCTTTCAGCCCTCAGAAGTCGCTAAATTCTTTTTGGTCCTGTATCTAGCCCATTCGATTACGAAGAAAAGGGATAAGATGGACACATTCACGGTGGGTTTTATCTCCCACATTATGATTGCCGGGGCCTACATAATCGCTCTGCTTCTTGAACCGGATTTCGGAATGGTTGTGATACTTACCGCAATGCTTTTTGGAATGCTATTTATTGGGGAGGTAAGGATCCTGTATCTGGTTGCCTCAGGAGCTATAGCGGTTTTTCTTCTCGTGTTGGCAGTAATGGACGAGAGCTACAGGATGAAACGTATAATAGCCTTCTTAAACCCCTGGGAGGACCCCTTGGGCTCAGGTTACCAGGCCGTTCAATCCTTTGTTGCCTTTGGTCTTGGGGGTGTCCTTGGAGCCGGGCTGGGGGACAGTACGCAAAAGCTGTTTTTCCTTCCCCAGGCTCACACCGATTTTATATTCTCGATAATAGGAGAGGAATTGGGCTTTATCGGTGTGCTCTCGGTAATAGTCGCCTTTGGAATCCTGATTGTGAGAGGTCTTAGGGTTGCTATTAGATCACGGGACCTCTTTGGCTGTTACCTTGTTTTTGGTTGTATAATGCTGATCGCTCTTCAAGCGGGTATAAACATGGCCGTTGCAGTGGGGCTTTTTCCAATAAAAGGGCTCACCCTTCCCTTTATTAGCTATGGAGGGACGTCTCTTATAAGCAGTCTTGGGGCCGTAGGAATAATACTCAGTGTTTCAAGAAGGAGCGTAGGATGAGGGTTCTAATAGCCGGGGGAGGTAGCGGGGGGCATATATTCCCCGCTATCTCGATTGCCGAGGAGATTATGAGAAGGGATCCGAAACACAGGGTGCTCTTTGTTGGAACGGAGAAGGGATTGGAGAGAAAAACGCTTCTTCAAAAGGGCTATGATCTCGAACTCATAGATTCAGGAGGAATAGTGGGAAAGGGGACGGTGGGAGGTCTAAAGGGTGTGGTCTCCGCTTTCAGGGGACTATTTAGTTCTATGAGGATAATAAATAGATTCAAGCCTCATGTGGTAGTCGGTGTTGGTGGTTATGCGTCTGGTCCTGTGGTCTTTGCCGCTTTGCTTCTACTTATCCCAACCGCTATCTGCGAGCAAAACTCGATTCCTGGGATCACTAACCGATTCCTTGGTAGGTTTGTAAAGAGGGTATTTGCCTCGTTTGAGGAAAGCGTTAGATTCTTTCCGAGAAAGAAAACGATGGTGGTTGGAAACCCTGTGAGGAAGGAGATCCTAAGCGGTAGCTATTCCAGCCACAAGAGGAGAGCGGGTATTACCGTTCTCGTTTTTGGCGGAAGCCAGGGAGCGCATAGGCTTAACCTTTCGGTTCCAAAGGCCTTTGGAATCCTGGGTAGGCAGGATGTTTATCTCATCCATCAAACGGGTGAAAAAGACGTTGAAGACGTAAGAAAGACGTATGAGTGGTACGGTATCTCGGCGGAGGTCCTGCCATTTATAGAGGATATGGCAAGGGTATACGGACAGGCGGATCTGGTGATAGGAAGGGCGGGGGCGGGAACGATTGCAGAGGTTACGGCATTGGGAAAACCATCGCTCCTTGTACCTTACCCTTTTTCAGCGTACAATCATCAACTAGAAAACGCAAGGATAATGGAGAGGGCAGGAGCCGCTGTTGTCGTTGAGGATAGGGATGCGGTTCCTGAGACACTCTCTAGGATTTTGAGTGATCTATTAAAGGAGGATGTGCTTAGGGAGATGGGCTATAGGGCTAAAAAACTCGGTAAACCAGATGCGGCAAAAAGAATAGTCGATGAAATACACTGGCTCGCTAGGGGCGATTCCTCGGTTTTGGATAGTACGGCTAAGAGCCCAGGTGCTATTGGAGAAACCGACTAACACGGAGCGCAAGTCGGATACGGGATACGGGTTCATCGTGTATCGTGGATCATAGATCGATTGTATCAGCAGTTGAGTGACTAACCGGAGTGAATAATGTACGGGAGAATCAAGAAGATACATTTCATTGGGATAGGTGGAATAGGGATGAGCGGGATAGCCGAAGTGCTTCTCAACATGGGCTATAGCGTTACGGGCTCTGATCTAAGGAGGACAGATACGGTTGAGAGGCTTGAACGCCTTGGGGCAAGGATCTTTATAAACCACGCACCGGAAAATATAGGAGATCCCGATGTCGTTGTGACATCCTCCGCCATCAGTAAAAATAACCCCGAGGTGCTTGCCGCCAAATCTCGGAGGATTCCACTCATCCCCAGGGCGGAGATGCTGGCCGAACTTATGAGGCTCAAATACGGCATAGCGGTTGCCGGAAGCCACGGAAAGACTACAACGACCTCTATGATATCAACCGTACTGGGCTTTGGTGGATTCGATCCCACTATAGTCGTGGGCGGAAAGGTGAAAACCCTTGGTACAAACGCGCACCTTGGGAAGGGGAATTTTATGGTCGTCGAAGCCGATGAAAGCGACGGTTCCTTTCTCATGCTTTCCCCGGTCATAGCGGTGGTGACAAATATAGATAGAGAGCATCTCGATTATTACGAGAATATAATGCATCTAAAGGAAGCGTTCTTAAGTTTCTTGAATAAGATCCCTTTCTATGGGCTTGCGGTTCTCTGTGCTGATTGTCCGCGCGTTAGATCGATTATACCGAATTTTAGGAAGAGATTCGTTACTTATGGTTTCTCTCCTCAGGCAGACTTCAGGGCCGAAGACGTTAGGGTTTATGGGTTTGAAACCGATTTCAGGGTTCTATTTAAGGGTTCCTCCCTGGGGAATGTAAGGCTTAATGCGATGGGTAGGCATAACGCCGAGAACGCACTTGCCTCATTTGCCGTTGGTATGGAACTAGGCATGAGTTTTGAGCGTATAAGGGATGGACTCGCGGAGTTTAGGGGGATAGATAGAAGGCTTCAGGTAAAGGGGGAGGGAAAGGGGATACTGGTTATAGACGACTACGGCCATCATCCGGAGGAAATACGGGTAACCCTCAATGCCCTCAGAGAGTCATTTTCAAAGAGGGTTGTGGTGATTTTCCAGCCCCACAGATACACTAGAACCCATCTCCTGTTTAATGACTTCGTTTCGGTTTTGAAGGAGGCCGATGTGCTCTTTATCCTCGATATATATCCAGCAGGGGAATCGCCTATTGAAGGTGTGGAATCCAAGAGGCTTGCCGAGGCCATAAAGGACGCCGGACATAAAAGCGTTTTTTATGTAGATGGAATGGATGATGTGATTCTCCGTGTTTTTAATGTACTAAGGCCGGGTGATTTGGTTCTAACCCTTGGAGCCGGTAATGTGTGGACCCTGGGGGAGAAGATAGCTAAGGAGATCTCATGAACCGAGTCGAGAAGGAACTAGATAGGATTGGATGCGAATGGGTACCTAGATTCCCCATGAGCCGATATACATCCATGCGTGTTGGGGGAACTGTGGATTTGATAGCCTATCCTAAGAACCATTCTCAACTCATAAGGGTTCTTGATTTGCTTTCTTCCCTTGATTCTGAGTGGATCGTCCTTGGAGGAGGATCAAACACGATTGTGTGTGACGAGGGAATAAGGGGTATAGTGGTCAGTACGAAAAAGATGCGTGGGATTCAGATCTTAAGGGACGCTAGGGTGGTTGCCGAAGCCGGTGCGGTGTTGGGAACGATCCTAAACGGTTCTATTCGTGCGGGACTTACCGGTTTTGAATTTGCGGCGGGGATCCCAGGGACGGTAGGTGGTGGGGTGTTTATGAATGCCGGTGCAAATGAAGGTGAGATAAAAGACGTTTTAGAGAGGGTCTGGATCTGGTTAAACGGTAAGGAGATCGTCCTATCTAGGGAAGAGATCGGATTCGAGTATAGGAAGAGCCATCTTCCCGAAGGGAGCGTTGTTACGAGGGCGATGTTTAGGCTAAGGATCGGTGATAGAGAAGAAAGCGAAAGGATGGTTAAGGATTACCTGGATAAGAGAAGTAAGTCTCAGCCGATAACGATGTCGAATTCCGGGTCTATATTCAAGAACCCTCCCGGAGTCCCAGCGGGAAGGCTTTTGGATGAGCTCGGATTTAAGGGACTTACGATTGGTGGGGCGAAGTTCTCGGAGCTCCATGCGAACTTTATCGTTAATTCGGCAAATGCAAAGGCGTCCGATGTGATAAGGCTCATAGAGCTGGCAAGGGAAGAGGCTTTCTTAAAAAGAGGTGTAAGCTTAGAGACAGAGGTCAAAATCATAGGAAAAGAAAAGAGTTGAAAGCAAAAAGACGGCTCTATTTCTTGATTCTCTGCTTTGTCTTTTGTGTTTTTACCGCCATTTTCTTTGCCATTTCACGTTCTGGTTTTTTCACTATAGAGGAAATAGAGGTAGTAGGAGCAAAGAGGGTTTCCCAAAAAGAGGTTCTAAAGAGATCCGGATTAATAGTGGGGAAAAGCGGTATTTTCTTTTTTGAAGACAGGGTTATAGGCGATATACTTAAAAACCATTGGATAACAAGCGTTTATGTAAGGAGGGAACTCCCCCGAAAGGTCGTAATCGAGGTAAAAGAGGCAGAGCCCTTTTGTCTGTTCGTTGGGGATAGAGGCGACCTCTATTATATGACTGAAACCGGAAAGAAACTCGGCACTGCGAATTTTTATGAGGGACTTGATTTTCCCGTTCTTATAGGTGATGGTATATGGACATCGGAGCTTGTAGGTGAAGCCTTGGATGTTCTGAAACTCTCTCTAAAGAGTAACATTCTCAACTGGAAGGAAATCTCTGAGGTCAACGTTGATAGGATCTATGGAATCACGGTTTTTACAACCGATGGGAGACGTATCGATTTTGGAATGGAAGACATGGAGGAGAAGTGGTACAGGGTAGAGAAGATCATCACGCATACACGCGAGATGAACCTAGTTGAGAAGTATATAAACGTGAGTTCAGGGAAAATAGGAGTCGTGAGCTTTAAGAGTTAAGCTCAGCTTAGGAGATATTAGGATGGGTAAGGAATCCAATCTGATTGTTGGGCTTGATATTGGGACGACAAAGGTCTGTGCAATCGTAGGTGAGATTAATTCTCCAGATGAGGTGGACATCATCGGAGTGGGAACACATCCTTCGTACGGTCTTAAGAGGGGTGTCGTAGTAAATATCGAAAACACTGTCCAATCCATAAAGCACGCCGTTGAAGAAGCCGAACATATGGCGGGATGTGAGATAAGAACCGTTTTTGCAGGAATCGCTGGAGGCCATGTAAAAGGAATAAGCGGACACGGTATGATTACGCTGAGAAACCGCGAGGTATCAAGACGGGACATCGACCGTGTGATTGAATCTGCAAATGCGCTTTTAATCCCGGCGGACAGAGAGATCATCCATGTTATTCCTCAGGAGTTCATAGTGGATGGTCAAGGTGGGATTAAGGATCCAGTGGGGATATACGGGATTAAACTCGAAACAAAGGTTCATATCGTTACAGGACAGGTCACGGCTGCACAGAATCTAGTGAAGTGTATACACCGTGCGGGTATGGACGTAGCGGATATAGTTTTGGAGCAGTTGGCTTCCAGTGAGGCCGTGCTTACTCCGGATGAGAGGGAAATCGGTGTTGTACTCATTGACTGCGGAGGCGGAACAACCGATATTGCGATATTTTCTGGAGGGAGTATAAGGTACACCGAGAACCTAACGTTGGGAGGTGATCATATAGACAGGGACATCGCACTTGGGTTTTCCACACCTATAGCGGAGGCGAGAAAGCTTAAGGAGAAATACGGCATCGCTTTGGCGGAACTCGTTTCTTCAGACGAGAAGATCGAGATCCCTAGTGTTGGAGGAAGACGCCCGAGAACTATCGGTCGAAAGGATCTAGCGATGATAATCGAACCAAGGATGGAGGAGATTTTTAGCCTTGTGAGAAGGGAAATAACCAATTCCGGCTATCGAGACCTGATCCCTGCAGGGGCTGTGATCACGGGGGGATCCGTAATAATGGACGGTTCGGTTGAACTCGCGGAGAAGGTCCTAGGTATGCCGGTTAGAAGAGGGATTCCAAATGGGATAGGAGGCTTAAGCGATATTATAGCGAATCCGGTTTATTCCACTGGAGTTGGTCTTGTTCTCTACGGTGCGAGGTACAAGGGGGATAAGAAAATCAGGATTCGTGATGAAAACGTTTTTAAAAAGGTGTTTGATGGTATGAAGAACTGGTTTCGAGAATTTTTTTAGGTTAAAATAGCAAATCTAATACATAGGAGGAGGGGCTAAAAGCTATGGCGAACTTTGAACTAGAGGACACAACGGTGGAACAAAAAGCAAAAATAAAAGTAATAGGTATTGGAGGAGCGGGAGGAAATGCCGTAAATACCATGATAGAAAAGGGACTTACCGGTGTTGATTTTATCGTTACAAACACCGATGCTCAGGATTTAAGGAAATCCCGTGCCTCAACAAAGATACAAATCGGATCAAGGGCAACAAAGGGTCTTGGCTCCGGGGGAAATCCACAGCTTGGCAGGGAGGCCGCGCTTGAGGATCAGGCAAAGATCGCAGAGGTACTAGAGGGTGCCGATATGGTTTTTATTACGGCGGGAATGGGAGGTGGCACAGGAACCGGAGCGTCCCCCGTGGTGGCACAGACATCGAAGGAGATGGGCATACTCACAGTCGGAGTCGTAACTAAGCCCTTTAGCTTTGAGGGACCAAGAAGGAACAAGCAGGCACTGCAGGGAATAGAGAGTCTAGAAAAAGAGGTGGATACCCTTATCATAATCCCAAACGACCGTTTGACCTCTGTGCAGAAGATCAGCATACTAGAAGCCTTTAAAAGAGCGGACGAGGTTCTCCATCAGGCTGTTAGAGGCATCTCTGACATAATCACAGGAACCGGCTATATCAACGTGGATTTTGCTGATGTGAAGGCCATAATGGGTGAAAACGGCGGAAAGGCCCTTATGGGAACCGGTTATGCCGAGGGAAACAATAGAGGGATAGAGGCGGCGGAGACCGCAATTACCAGCCCTCTACTCGAGGATGTATCGATAGACGGGGCGAGGGGAATCCTATTAAATGTGACGGCTTCCCCCGACTTTGGGATAGAGGAACTCAACAGCGCCTGCAATTATATAAAGGAGCGTGCACACGAGGACGTGAACCTGATCTTCGGACTCGTCTTTGATGAGTCTATGAGGAATTCCGTAAGGATTACGGTAATTGCCACCGGAATACAGGGAACACAAGAAAGCATAAATAAAATAGTAACTAAGATTCCTTCTGATGCAGTGGGTGATGAGTTTGAGATTCCGGCATTTATAAGAAGGCGGAATATCAGGGAAGGGAAGTAAAAGGGGATCGAGTCGTTGCTTTTACATTCACACCCTTAGTGTAGGGCTTCTTAAACCATTTGGGATCCAATCGGTCTCAAGATAGGTGACCGAGTGGTTGTATACCATCCCGAATTTCCTATCACATTTTAGGCGTACCTCTCTTCCGTCTCGCCGGATTGCTTTAGAGATCCGTCTTCAAATGGGAGTTTGATACGGGGAGCGTCAATCCAGAGACCCTCAAGATCATAGAATGCCCTCACGGGTTCATAGAAGACGTGGATCACGATATCCATTGCATCGATCAAGACCCACTTTCCTTCCGTGTATCCTTCAACTCCGAGTACCCTACATCCGAGTTCCCTAAGCTTCTTCTCTATGTTATCTACGATGGTTTTTACTCCCCTATCTGAATCCGCACTGCACACAATGAAGTAATCGGCGAGGTCAGTAAGTGACTTCATGTCCATTAAAACGGTGTTTTGCGCCTTTTTTTCCCAGGCGGCACGGGCAAGTGCAAGTGCTTTCTCTTTAGACTCTATCGGGGCTCCTCCTTCTTATAGAGTTTTTTGGATAGTATATAGGATTCTACTTCATCGGGAACCAGGTACTTAATGGATCTACCCTCTCTCAACAGACGCCTTATCTGAGTCGAGGATACCTGGATCCCCTCGATTCGTACAAACACCAGGATCTTAGAACCCTTGTGTAGATAGGTGACCACGTCCTTTTCCTTTTTATAATATCGAAAATCGTTTCTGAGTTCAAGCGCGAATGTGGAATAGGGGTCTTCGCAAAAACCGGGCCTTGTTATAACGGCGAAATTCGAGAGCTCAAAGAGCCTCTTATAATCCTTCCAGGTGTCTATCTCGGAAAAGAGATCGCTGCCAACGATAAAGTAGAACTCAGAATCGGGGAAATTAGAGGAAAAATACGTAAGGGTATCAACGGTATATGAGGGACCCTTACGCTTTAGCTCGACGTCTGAAATCTCAAAATGAGGATTTCCCCGAATCGCACACTCAACCATCTTTAGCCGATCTGCGGGTGACGCTATGTCGGAGGGGGTTTTATGAGGAGGCGTAAGGGCGGGTATGAAGTAGACCCTATCAAGAGTTAGGGTTTCTCTTATCTCCTCTGCGGCACGAAGGTGGCCGAGATGTATGGGGTTAAAGGTCCCGCCTAAAAGTCCTACTCTCCTATCGGCCTTTTTCTCCATTCTTACCATTCATATTATCACATTTTGTCTTTTGTTGTGAGTGATTATGGGGCGATAGGTGGTATTACTCTATTTGTTTTACGGGAATGGGTTATCTGTGTTCAACCGAACTACGGTCTCCAGATGGCTTTCCCTATATACCCTTCAACGACGAACTCTTCCCCTATGGTTCTTACCCTGGTTTCTATAATCGTAAACGCCTCAGAAACCCTGGAGATCCCGAGTTTTCCTATCATGTCTATCCCTTCGTTCCCTATGATTTTGGGTGCATAGAAGAAGGTCACCTTATCCACAAGCCCCTTCATAAGAAAGGAGGCCGCAACCTCACTGCCCCCCTCAACCAGTATGCTTGTGATCTCCATCTCTCCCAGCCTCTTTACGAGTCCTAGAATATCAACGCGCCCCCTTTCATCCTCCTCTAGGAGAAGGACCCTCGCACCCCTTTTCTCAAGCTCATAGGCCTTATCTCCATTGGATGAGCGGGTTGTGGCTATAATGGGGGATCTGTGAACCTTAAGGAGCTGTGATTCAAAGGGGATCCTAAGCCTGCTATCTAGAACAACAGGGGTGGGTTGACGATTGGTCTTTTTATTGAGCCTTACGGTGAGCTGGGGATCGTCACGAAGAACGGTTTCTATCCCAACCACTATCGCATCAACCCTGTTTCTCAGTTTATGGGTGTATCTCCTTTGGGTTTCGCTCCCTATCCACTTTGAATCTCCGGTCGATGTTGCGATCTTTCCATCGAGTGTTGAGGCGAGCTTTAAAATAACAAAAGGGAGACCGGTGTTTACGTATTTAAAGAAGGCCTCGTTAATCTTCCTACATCTCTCTTCGAGTACGCCGACCTCTACGTTTATACCACTTTCCCTCAGGATCTCTACCCCCTTGCCGCTTACCTTTGGGTTTAGATCCAAGCACCCTACAACCACACTCGATATTCCCTTTTTAATTATGGCATCAGTGCACGGAGGGGTCTTTTTCTCCTTATGACAGCACGGCTCAAGTGTTACGTAGAGGGTCGAGCCCCTGGGATTATAACCTCTTCTCTCCGCATCTAAGAACGCCTCGATCTCGGCGTGGGGAAGCCCCGCCTTTTTGTGATATCCCCTTCCCAGGATCTTTCCCCCTTTTACGACAACTGCTCCTACAAGCGGGTTTGGACTCGTCATGCCATCCGCTTTCTTTGCAAGGCGAAGGGCAAGGGACATGTATCTCTCAGATTGGTTCATAGACATGTGTATTCGGGAAAGTGATTAACGGAGAAAACCCCAAGGACATTCATTCCCTCTACGCGTTCTACGACCGCCTTTTTCAATTCTCAATCCAAAACCGGTTAGTGTAGCGTCTCTTTTCCCGTAAGAAATAGGGCCTCAACAAACTCCTCCGCTTTAAATTCCCTTAGATCCCCAAGGCTCTCTCCTATTCCGATAAACTTGACTGGGATATTAAGCTCATCTGCAATGGCTACAATCACACCACCTTTGGCGGTTCCGTCAAGCTTTGTGAGTACTATTCCTGTAACCTCTATCGCCTCCTTAAACATCTTCGCCTGCTGAATCGCATTCTGCCCTGTTGTTGCATCGAGCACGAGTAGGGTCTCATGTGGAGCGCCCGGAAGCTCACGCCCTACCACCCTTCTTATCTTTTTAAGCTCCTCCATGAGATTCGTTTTCGTGTGTAGCCTACCTGCGGTATCGATTATAAGTACATCCGTCCCGCGAGCGAGAGACGCCTTTATGGCATCGAAAGCAACCGCCGACGGGTCTACCCCGCTTTGGCCTTTTAGGAAATCGCTTCCCACCCTTTTGGCCCAGATCTCTAGTTGCTCCACGGCAGCTGCCCTGAATGTGTCGGCTGCAGCAACCATAACGCCTTTACCCTCTTTCCTAAACCTATATGCGAGTTTTCCTATGGTCGTTGTTTTTCCCACACCGTTTACGCCTGCAACCATGACTACAAATGGCTTTGTGTTAACCTCTATTGGGCTTCCCTCTACGTTTTCGAGGATACGGAGGATCTCTTCTCTAAGCGCGCTTTTTATCGCTATGGGGTCTCTAAGCGACTTCTTTGTGAGTTTGCGTTCAATCTCGTTTCTTAGCTTCATCGTGGTTCCTACTCCAAGGTCCGCTGTGATTAACGCTTCTTCAAAATCGTCCCAGAGATCGCTATCGATCTCCTTTCTTATCGATAACATCTCGTCGAGTCTACCTATAAGACCGGCTTGGGTTTTTGAGAGCCCAGCACGAAGCCTGGAGAAAAGCCTCTCCTTTGTTACTTCTTCTACCTTTTCTTCTTCAAACTCCCTTTCTACCCTAATATCTTCCCTTATCTCCTCCTCGACGGTGCCTTCGAACCCTTCAGAACCGATGTCTTCTATATGCTCCTCGAATCCCGGTTCTTCATTCCCTATTGTTTCCTTCTCCTTATGAATGGCGTTCTCAATCAGTTGAAGATCCGTTGGTCCTGCGACCTCGGCTCTCTCTTCTTTCTTTCCTCTGGAGAGCGAGAGTATGAGGAGGGTTAATAGAGCTATTACGGCTATGGAACCGGTTGTTAGGACGAGTTCCGGGTTGGTTTCGTATGCGTTTTTTAGTAGGGATAAGATCTCTTCCATTTCCCTTTTTCCTCCTGCTGGGTGTAAGACACCCCTACTGATCTTAAACTGACCATTATCTCATTAATCCGGGATCAGGATAACATAGATGGTTAAAGCTGAGTCTACCCTCTTCTAGAGATTCCGGCCCTCTTAATACCCGGGCTTTTTTATATTCATTCTAATATGACTTTATAGTGTCTATGGCCTCCTGTCAATATGGTAACCAAGGAAATTATCCACTGGATTTCCCGGATAATCAAGGAAAACGGCCCTGATTCGTAAACCCTCCTTGATGCCCAATCTGAAACGTCCGAAGAGTCTTCGGATTTAATACGAATCCCTACCCCTGTTTTATATCGGTCCTTAACCTTCTCTTCGTCTCGTGTCTACGGATCGCAAGCTCAATCAGCCTTGAGACGAGTTCCGGGTATCCTATACCACTTACCTCCCATAGCTTCGGATACATGCTTATCTGTGTAAAACCGGGAATCGTGTTAATCTCGCTTACAAAGATCTCCCCAGTCGTCTTTTCCATCAAGAAATCCACCCTTCCCATTCCCTCGCAGTCAATCGACTTAAAGGCCCTGATGGCGTATTCTTTAAGGGTTTCCACCGTTCCCTCTTCGAGGCTTGCCGGGGCAATGAGCCCGGTTCCCTGTTCGACGTATTTTGCGGTATAGTCGTAGAACTCCCTGTGGGGAACGACTTCCCCTGGAAGGGATGCTATCGGGTCTTCGTTCCCTAGAACGCTCACCTCGATCTCCCTCGGGTTTAAGACCGCTTTTTCGACGATTATTCTATGAGAAAAACCGCGTGCAAGATCCACCGCCCTTTCCAATTCTTCTTCCGATTTCACCTTGGTTATACCGACGCTTGAGCCGAGGTTTGCGGCTTTTACAAAGCACGGTATCCCTATCTCCTTAAGGATCAGCCTTGATATTCTATCCCTATCCGATTCCCATTCGTGACCGTAGAATCCAATGAATCTTACCACAGGGAGCCCTGCCTCTCTAAAGATAGTCTTCATAACGATCTTGTCCATGCCAACCGAGGAACCGAGGACCGACGCTCCTACGAAGGGAATCCCCATTAGTTCAAATAGCCCCTGAACCGTCCCGTCCTCTCCGTAGGTTCCGTGTAGAACCGGAAAGAGTACATGAACCCTGTGCTCACGCTCGACCCCGTTTTTTATGAGTTCGTAGAATACCGGATTCTCAGGGTTTAGAGACGGCAGGAGTATGGAGTTAGTAAATACCTTTAAATCCCCCCCTTCCAACCATCCCTCCACCGATGCCCTCCGCCACACCCCCCCTTTATCTATAAAGATGGGAAAGACCCTGTATTTATCCGTGGCCAGGTTTTTTATTATCGACTTTGCCGAGAGGAGGGAGATTTCATGCTCAACAGACCTTCCTCCAAATATGACTCCTACCGTCACTTTAGACAAGGCACCGTTCTCCTTTGGTTTCTAATGGGTTACCCAAACACGGTTAGATTGTCAACCGGAGACCTTTTCTTCTAACCGTTTCTCCTATTCATGCTCATATAGCTTGCTTTAGAAGGCCTGGATTCCATCATCGCGGGGTAATCGATATCCCTTTCCTTATCCTGTCGCTCGGATATAGGATCGCTTAGACGTATTAGACCGCACAACAGCGTGATACTATAAATGGTCGATTCGTGCACCTATCAGTAGATTTTAACACGGGATTTTAATAAAGACCGGCTTCCACAAAATGCTTTATTATGTCAGTTTGATTATATGGCTCGCCTGTCTTATAATCTTGCCACAATAGGTACGCCCGTTTCAAATCATCTGAGGGCGATCCTATTAAGACGTAGAGGGCCTTACGATTTTTGAAGGAGGGGTTTCCGATGAAGCGAAGAACCGAAGTGCCGGTGAGGCGGGGAATAAGGGGTTTTATTTTTCTGGTTCTCATCCCTTTGATTCTGACATGCGTAGAGCATAAAGATAGGGTTATCGATAACGAAAGGAATGCTAAGACCTCTAAACCCTCTGCTCAGCAACTCGGCTTAACCCTGGAGGCCCTGCAAAACGCCGAGTATCGCTCTGAATACTTTAAAGACGGCCGTGTGAGGCTCACAAACGGTGAGTATGGAGGTGTGGATAGGAGGATCGTTATCTCCCTAGCCGATGCGGTTGGGTTTGGGGACTTGAACGGGGATGGCGTTGGGGATGCCGCAGTCGTTCTGGTGACCAATGCAGGAGGCGGGATCTTCTACGATTTGGCCGTTGTTATAAATGAGGGTGGAACGCCGAAGAACGTCGCCTCTACGTTTTTAGGCGACAGGATAAAGATAGACTCCATATCCGTTGAGGCGCAAAGGGTAATAGTAAACGTGATCACACACGATGCGGATGATCCGACGTGTTGCCCAACGCTCAAAATGACCAGGATATATCATCTGGAGGACGGTGCATTGGTTGAAAACAGCATTTAAACACTACCGGTATCGGTAGGGGCAAGGCATGCCTTACCCACTACAAACCCAAATTGTTGGGTCTCCCCCTTGACTTATAGTGTGGTGTAAGGGAAGGGGATGGATTTTATTCCCTTAGCGCCTTGGAGAAGTATTCCACGAATTCTCTAGTGGTCATGTTCGCCGTGCGTGCGAGCTTTCTTAACCGCTTTGGGTCTTCAAAGTCCTCTCTCTTAAGTCTTATCATGTATTTGTCGGGTATCTCGTAG
>CAZWVA010000036.1:0-28468 GCA_964636885.1 uncultured Spirochaetia bacterium | reverse complement strand
GTAATGCCCCCGGTGCGATACTGGGTGACGAGAACGATAACGTTATAGATGGCACCCCGGGCGATGATATAATATGCGGCTTTGGGGGTAACGATAGGATAAGGGGCTTGGGTGGAAATGACTGTATCGACGGAGGGGAGGGGGACGACGTCGTTAGCGGCAATGGTGGGAGGGACGTTCTTATAGGTGGGGCTGGGAACGACAGGCTAATAGGAGGCATAGGTGACGATGCATTAATGGGGGGAGATGGGAAGGATATCCTTAAAGGTAACGACGGTAACGACACACTCGTGGGTGGCAATGGGGATGATACCTTGAGGGGACACGAGGGTAATGACACACTTGAAGGGGGCTCGGGTATGGACCTCCTAAGCGGCGGCACCGGTTTTGATACCTGCTGGGATTGGGAAGATGTACTTAATTGCGAGAACTGAGCTTTTTGCCTTTGTATATAGCTTGGACGAAGTTTCTTGCGACGACTGACAATTTTTGTCCCATTTGACCGTTTGGGACAACTGAAAAGGCTACTTCGGGTTTTCCCTATTCCTAAGTAGCCTAAACCATTATAGGTATTCTATCGCTTATCTCGGAATAGCCCTTTTATAAACTCGGCATGCTTATTGCACCAAAGAACCAGGCTATGTGATTATATCGGCTCGGTTATTCAAACCCGTAGGGATAATAGGGAGGTTAGATATGAGCGTATTTAGAACCCGCGACTATAGGCTTCTCCTTGGCATTCTTACCTGTGCGATTCTGTCTCTGGTACTCCTTTCGGATGGGTTTTCCGAAAACCAGAAGAAAGGCGGTACGAATAAAGGTGTGATAACCGGTTCAAACGATAATGGGAACCATCCCAATTCAAAGACGACCTCCGGGTATAGGGTTTTTATAGACCCTAAGACCGGTGAGTTTCTTGAATCCCCTAAAGACAAAATAAGTGATACAACCTCTACTCGGAGTGCTAATCCGGTTGGTTCTTCGGAAACCCTTGTGGAAGAGGCCGCTCCGGGGGGAGGGGTCATGGTGGTACTTCCAGAGGGGTTTCACTATTTCTCAACCGCAACTGTGGACGGTAAAGGAGGGATTTCTATCCTTTGTTCTAAGGATGGATATACTGGGAAGCCAAAGTAGGAGACTCCTTTTGGGAAATAGACCGTGATTCGATAAGCAGGATGAAGATGTTATCTCGTAGAGGTTCTTTTGGTTTATTCCTCATAGCGGTCTTCCTGTTTCTATCTACACTTGGAATCTCAATAAACTCATATGCTGCCACTATAACCGTAGTAAATGGCGACGGACCTGGTGAGGGATTCAACGATCCTACCCCTTTCACACCCGTTGGTGGTAACGGTGCTACTACCCTTGGACAGGCTCGTCTCAACGCCTTTCGGGCCGCGGCGGATCTTTGGGGCAGCGTGCTTGAGAGCAGTGTCGTAATCGTAGTTAGGGCCAATTTCAACCCCATGGGCGGGTCTTCGACAAGCGCCATCCTGGGGTCTGCAGGTGCGTATACAATGCATAATCTTTTCCCCAATCAACCGGTTTCAAACACCTACTATCCTGCAGCCCTCGCCAACGCCCTTGCCGGTACAGACCTTAACGGTTCAAACCCTGAGATAACGGCAACGTTTAATAGCGATGTCGATAATCCCACAGTTCTAGGCTCCATAGACTGGTACTACGGACTAGATGGTAATACAGGGGGCGACATTGATTTTTTTACAGTCGTCCTTCACGAACTGGGGCATGGATTGGGGTTCATGGATCTAATCGGTAATGATGGGAGCCTGAGTATCCCGGGTATATTTGACAGGAATCTCGTGTATGATACGAATGGCACGGTAAGTGGATTGGTAGATCTGATCAGCATGTCTACCCAGGAGCGTCTCGCCGCCATTACATCCGGCTCTCGTCTCCTCTGGAATGGGGCTAACGTGACGGCAGGGGCTATTGGGACGCTGATAGGAGGACTGGGTATAGGTGGACGGGTGCAGATGTTTGCACCCGATCCCGTACAGCCTGGCTCCTCTGTTGCACACTTTAACACGGCGGTTGCACCTAACGAGGTGATGGAGCCCTCTTATACAGGGCCGAATCACGATATAGATCTTACACTGGCGCTCTTTGAGGACTTGGGTTGGACATCCGGCTTATCGGTATCAACGGGTTGCGACTGTAATGCCCCCGGTGCGATACTGGGTGACGAGAACGATAACGTTATAGATGGCACATCAGGGGACGACATCATATGCGGTCTTGGGGGCAACGATACCATAAGGGGACTCGGCGGAAGTGACTGTATAGATGGTGGGGAGGGGAGCGACGTTATTAGAGGAAACGGTGGTAATGATACCCTTATAGGTGGGATCGGAAACGATAGGTTGGTCGGGGGTATAGGCAACGATACGTTAAAAGGTCAAGACGGTATTGACATCCTTCTCGGTAACAGCGGCAACGACACGCTTATGGGTGGTGACGGAGACGATATACTGAGGGGGCATGAGAATAACGATACCCTTGACGGAGGGCCTGGAACGGACACACTAAACGGCGGCCCTGATTTTGATACATGCACGAACGGGGAAAATAAACTGGGCTGTGAGAATTAGAGTTATCCTGCCTCAAGCGGTTTGATTGGAGTTCCTACCCTAATCCGAAAGCGTTCTAGGCTTATCTAAGAAACCTGGTATATTTTCAAAAAAACAGGTTTAGTAGCACCTCTTCTTATACTCGGAAAGGGGAAGCGGTTAAATGTGTTATAGGGTGATAATGACGTCGCCGAGGTGGCACCTCAACGGTATAAACGTGTTTTCCACAAATCTGGCCCGTGGACTTTTAGGTCGTGGTGTTCAGGTTAAAGTCCTTTTAACCCAAATGGATCGTTCTAAGTACTATCCGGATAAGGAGATGCCTCGGCCCTCGGACATACCGTTTGAGACGCTTCGTGTTAAGGTCGAAAACAACAGGTACTGGGAATCCCATTGGAAGGCGATGGTGGATTATCTGGAAGGGCAGTCTCCCTGTATATACATCCCCAATTACGACTATGGCCATTCCTGCGTAAGTCCAAAGCTCTCCAGTCGGGTTCGGATCGTCGGAATCGTGCACAGCGACGATCCCTGGCACTACGAGATGATTTGCAGGCTAGGTAGGTACTGGGATGCGATAGTAGCCGTTAGCAAAACGATCCGCGATACGGTCTCAGAACTCGATCAGACGTTTTCGAGAAGGCTCTTCACGATTCCATACGGGGTTTATGTACCTAATTGCCTGCCCAGGCGATCTAAGGATAGAAATTCACCGATAAGGTTGGTATATACTGGGAGGCTCATTCAGCATCAGAAGAGGATCCTTGATATACCTAAGATAGTGGAGTTGCTCGTAAGCCGACGTGTACCTTTTGAACTCACAATCGTGGGTAACGGGCCCGAGGAAAGGAAGCTCATTAGTGCGCTTAAAAGCCTGATTAGACAGAGGATCGTCAGATTCTTAGGGGCGATAGATAACGACAGGATCTATACCGTACTCGCACAAAACGACGTGTTTATACTTACATCCGAATTCGAGGGGGTGCCCATATCTCTTCTCGAGGCTATGGGGCAGGGCTGTATCCCTGTTGTTACCGATATCCGTGGCGGGGTTCCTGAACTGGTAGAGGATGGCATAAACGGGTACAGGGTTCCTGTGGGTGACATTCAGGCGTTTGCCGATCGTATAGCCAGGCTTTGGGACGATGTCGATTCGCGTGAGAGAATGGCCCTAAGGGCCCATGAAAGGGTGAGAAGCGGAAGGCATAGTATAGAGGATATGACAGAGAGTTATATAGACCTATTTAAACGTGTCATCGAGGAATCTAATTCCGGCAGATACCTACGTCCAAAAGGGGAGATTATACCTCCACCATTCCTACAGGTGTCCCCCGATATATTTGATACATGGAGCTGGAGGGTAACCGCACCCATGAGGTTGCTCGGTCGTTTACTCTCAAGGGTACGGCTACCGATGCGGCACGGAAGATGAGGAAGGCAAAAGGGAATGAAACCGAATCCAAGGGTGGCGATAGTCGTAGTTAACTGGAATAAGAGGGACGAGATCCTTAGTCTTTTAGAGTCCCTAAAAGGTATAGATTATGAAAACCACAAGATCGTAGTCGTCGATAACGCTTCAGACGACGGCTCTGTAGAGGGAATAAAAGGACGGTTCCCCGATATAGAACTCGTATTAAACCCTGAGAATCTGGGAGGGACGGGAGGATTCAACACCGGCATAAGATACGCCCTGGAAAAGGGGGGATTCAAATACGTCTGGCTTTTGGATAACGACGCCCGCATCCAAAACGATACGCTCAGCCGTCTTGTAAGGGTAATGGAAGAGGACGAGTCCATAGGAATAGCGGGGTCCAGGATAGTAGACACCGAGACAAGGGACATTACGGTTGAGGCCGGGGCTTTCATCAGATGGGATGCGGTTGATGTTAGTCCTCTATTTAGAAACAGAGGGGACCTTGAGGTTAGGGCTGAAACCGAGGACGTCGACTATGTGGCCATCTGTTCGGCTCTCATTAGGATAGAGGCCCTAAACGAGGTTGGTCTTATGGATGAGAGGTTCTTTTTCTTCTGGGACGACATGGATTGGGGGCTCCGGTTTAAGAAGAAGGGGTTCAGGGTCGTTGCGGTTTTGAGTTCTGTTGTCTACCATCCCCCCTTTACGGAGAAGAGGAACCTCTATATAGATCTCTACTACGGCAGTAGAAACGCCTTATTGACTTATACAAAGCATACGGGTTTGTTGAAGAGGATTCCTATATTTTTCAACTACCTCCGTTTTCGTTCCACGAGCCTCGTCTTCTTTGGTTTGGGCGGTAGGGGTGATCTTATGAGGGTTGGGGTGAGGGGTATATGGGATTTTGTAGTCGGGAGATGGGGTAAAGGTGAGTTTGGAGGTCTCGGCTTGGAAAACCGCAGTGCGCCATGCGGTTTTCCAAAAAGGGTAAGAAGGGTATTGATCCTTAATAACGGGAGCAGAAGTGACATACTTGCGGCCTTAAACAGATTGAGACTCCTTTTCCCCGACTCGGAGTTTACGTTGCTTATAGCGGAGGATAGACTGGGTATTTACAGGGATAGCTTTCAGCATATAATAGGTTTGAACCCAAAGAGGCTACAGGCCCTCCTTTATAACTCAACCGTTTTTCTCAAGATACTCTTTAGGAATTACGATATCGCCGTAAACCCGAAGTACCCCTCTCCATTTTCCTTCGCGGTAAAGAGGGTTTATGATTTTAATCATACCACCGGAGGGTTCATGGAGAGCATGAATAACAGGAGAAATATCTGGAAACTCGTGGTCTCGGTTATCCTTGGCGAGATCATGGGCGTTCTAGCGTTTCCGGTGGTCTACGCCTCTAGTCTTATACACGGTAGATCAAGATAATAGAAAGGCTCACAGACCATGGACGGGAATAGTAGAAATAGGGCGATAAGACTACCGAATTTCCTGATCGTAGGGGCTGCCAAATGTGGGACCACATCTCTTTACAACTACCTAAGACAGCACCCGGAGGTCTATGGACCGCACAACAAGGAGCCCTATTTCTTTATCTCTCCCGTGATTGAGAGGCTTAATCCCGATGACCCGATGTATAGTGGTGTAAGGAAAAGAACGAAATTTACCCTTGATCATTATCTCAATCTATTTAAACGCGGGGCGGGGAAAAAGGCAATAGGCGAGGCCTCGGCGCTATACCTCTACCACTATGACGTCGCTATCCCTCGGATAAGGGAATACCTTGAAGAGGTCAAGATAATAATCGTGTTAAGAAACCCGGTGGAAAGGGCATTCTCGGCCTATACACACCTGGTTAGGGACGGCATAGAATCCTTACCGTTTGAAAGGTGTTTGGAAATGGAAGAAAAGCGGATTAGGGAGAACTGGTTTCCACTACATTTCTTTAAGGAACTCGGTTTTTACTACAGGCAGGTAAAGGCCTACTTGGAGAACTTTAGAGATATAAGGGTTTACCTTTACGATGATTTTAAAAAGCACACGCTGGATACGGTAAAGGACGTATATGCGTTCCTTGGGGTCGATCCCTCTTTCACTCCCGATGTGAGTATCAAGTATAACCCATCTGGTATTCCAAGATCGGCTATCATTCACAGATTCCTCTCAAACTACGATCATCCTCTAAAGAGGATACTTCGACCTCTATTTGTACGCGTGATAGGAAAGGAGAGAACAGGGGATCTGGCCAATTACTATAAGAACAAAAATCTAAAGGCGATTAGTATGAAACCGGAAACGAGGGGATACCTAATCGAGCTCTATAGAGGGGATGTTTTAATGCTCCAGGATCTAATAAAACGGGACCTTTCGAGTTGGTTGAAGTAGAATGGACCTCTTTAAATCCTACGCCCCCTTTGACGTTTATAGGTATTTTAAGTTGTTTAGAGGGATAAGAAGGGATCTACTCGACCTGTTAGCGGATCGAGAGATGGTCTATCCCCTAGATACCAGGATCATGCACGCGGTAGAGGGGAGTTTAAAGTTCCCCGATGCCTATATCCTTAAGAACATCCTCCATAGATACAGGCCAGGATCCATCCTTGAGATCGGAAGCTTCTTGGGTCTTTCAACAAGGTGGCTGCTAGAGGTCTCAACGGGTTGGAATGCAAGGGTAACTGCGGTTGATCCCAACATCCGACACCGTTGCTTTGATGATCCCAGATGGTTTATCGAGAGATTGAACTCGGGTTTCTATCCGGAGCGCCTTGAGATAGTAACGGCGTTTTTCGGGGCATACGGCGATTATGTATACGGTGACTATAGGGATTACGAGCCAAAGAGGGATCGGGATTACGTCGATCGGTTGATAAGGGATATAGGGATAATCGATAAGAACTGGGGAAGGAGGTTCGATTTTATCTTTATCGACGGGGACCACTCCTATAGATCGGTGATGAATAACTCGGAGATTGCCATAGGACTCCTAAGTGAAGGGGGCTCTATAGCCTTTCACGACGCCATTAGCTGGAGGGGTGTCGGTAAGGCACTAAGAGATCTAGGGGTTAGATACCGTGGAAGGGCAGAGGTTAAGGTATACGGTGGCTTCGATAGGGTGGTTTTAACGCTTCTGGGTAGACCGTTTAACGACGGTATAGGTCTATTCAGGTTGCTATGATAACAGTCACCCTATTTATATCAGGAGCCGTTAGGTCCCTCCAATTGTCCTTCCCACAGAAAAGCCATCTCCTATGGATTCTGCAATCCCCTGAAATATCCAGCGCCCGTATCGTCCAACTTGGAATATGCCAAACCCCTCAAGCGACTTTAACGCCTTCTTCCTCCAGTTTGAACCCGGCCACGACCACGTATAGGCAACCTCAATCCATGTTGGGTCTATGGTTTCCACATCCCCTATGAACCCCCAAAGCCTAAGCTCCCTTACCACCCCATCTGAATAGGTCTTTATCTCATCGTCAGAGGGTTTCTCCCCCTCTCTATACGCCCTCTCTACGTAGATACTCACCCTGTCGTTTGATCCCCTAGAAGACCTTGGTAGAAATGAGGAATCCACGTTGCTGTAGAAACCGACCCTATGGAACCCAGAGTCGCTATCTGGTATATAGAGCCAGTGTTCGTCAGGGCAGTTCTCCCCCCGCTTTGCACCGATATTTAAAACAAGAACAGATGTACAGCAATCCGGTTCCTCGTCGACCTCTAGACCGGTCATCTCCATAACCCTATTTAGGGGAAGGGTTGAAATGACCCTTTCATACCTAGTGCCGGAGCCATCGGCGAATAAGACCTCTTTCCGGTGGACGTCGATCCTTGTCACCCTTTTCCCATAGTCCACCCTGCATCTTCTAGCCATCCTCTCTGCCAGGGTGTTTAGGCCCTCTTCGGGGTATACGAATGTTACGTTGTATCCAACAGGCGGCGTCTTATCCGAGGCTCCTCTAAGGACGAGCGATGGATTTACGGGTGATTTGTATGCGTCCTGGGGGGCTATACGGGTCCAGAGACCCGCCGTATACCTCTCATGGAAAGGGGCAAAGAAGAGTCGTGTGAGTGTCTGACCGAAGTTCTCCTCAAGCCAATCAGACATGGTTTTTGCCTTTCCCTTCGGGGCGGTCGTTATTTCATCGAGGGCCTTCTTTGCGGTTTCTTTCCCGAGATAACACAGGTGGTTCTGAATCGGATATGGGACGTATAATCCACTCTTGCTAAAGAACACGGCGCTACGTCTACTATAAGAGTTTACCGGGGTAAGGGACCGGATAAACCCTAGTACGGACGGGTCTCCTCCAAATATCCAGTGTCCTCCCCCTATCTCAAAACGGTAGGATTCCCCATCCTCCGGGGGTGTGTAGAGCGGTTTGCCTTTTCCCGGATCGATATAATACGATGAACAGATCCCGCCCGGGACGTTCTCGGATTCGTATACGGGTAATCCCGATACCCAACCCGCTGCAAGACCGGTCATACCTGCACCCAATATGAGAGCGCTTCCCTTTTTCATATCGACCTTCCTCTTACCGTCCCCTAGTGGAGTGGTGTGTCGTCATGGTTACCCTTTTCTAATCCATTGTATAAAACCGCTTATCCTTAAACCGAGCCTCACATTTCGTTAATACCCGGCTTCGGCCAATATGTTTCCCAATTCATCGACCCTGCACCTGAAATCGGGAGGGATAAAGAGTGTGGATGTGTTTTCTAATATGAGCGCTGGGCCCGAAAAGACGAATCCGGGAAAGAAGTCATCCCTTCTATAGTATTTTATCTTAATCTCCCTGTTATGAAAAAAGGATCCCTCTACCTTGTATTCGACCCTACGTCGCCCTTTATTCAGCCTGGGAAGATGGAGTTTTTCCTTCTTCACAACGGCCCTAACCCTGAGATTTACTATCTCCACCTCGCTTTCCCTCTTCGCATACCCGTACATCCTCCTATGCGTTCTGTGGAAAACCTCGGTAAAGTCGTCGGTATAAGGGATCGTGATTTCGTGCGACTGCCTTCTATAACGTGCATCGAGAAGGCGCTCGAACCTGATACTTTCTTTCGGGAAGTCCCTGCGGGCCTTTTCTTCTAAGGTTCTAAACCACTTCTCTAATGAGTTTGAGGTAGCTCCCTTTCCCGACAAGAATACCGTAGTGCTGTAGTCTTTAAACGAATCGGCCATCAGCATTCCGAGGGCGGAAAGCACACCTGGATCTCTGGGGAAGATCACCGTTTTTATTCCTAATCCAAGTGCGAGTTCGCACGCGTGGAGCCCACCGGCCCCGCCGAAGGAGAGAAGGGCGAACTCGCGTGGATCATGGCCTCTGCCTATTGAAATAACCCTTAAGGCCCTTTCCATATTCGCGTTTGCGACCTTTATTATACCCTCTGCGATCTCTTTAATGGAAACCCTCAGCCTATCGGCGAGTCTTCCAAGGGCCTCTAAAGACCTATCCGGAAGGATCTTCATCCTTCCACCCAAAAACCAGTTCGGATCTATCCTTCCAACCGCAACGTTTGCATCTGTCACAGTGGCCATTGCCCCCCTCCCGTAACACGCAGGCCCGGGATCCGCCCCTGCACTTATGGGTCCGACCTTTAGGGCCCCTCCAGAGTCGATATAGGCGATTGATCCGCCACCGGCACCAATGCTTATCACATCTATCATGGGGATCTTTATCGGGATGTTATCTATACTGGTTTCGGTTGTAAATCCGGGTGTCCCGTTACAAAGGGCAACGTCTGTCGAGGTACCGCCCATATCGTATGTGATTACCTTGTTATAACCGATTGACTCCGCGATCTTGAAGGCACCGACTACCCCACCAGCCGGGCCTGAAAGGAGGATCCTTACGGGTTCTTCTGCCGCCTGACCTGGAGAGATGAGCCCTCCGCTCGATTGCATGATGGAGATACGGCACTCGAATAGTTCCCTGTGGAGCTCATCCATGTACGATTTGACCTTGGGAAGGAGATACGAATTGGCCACTACGGTTGAGGTTCTTTCATACTCCCTAAATTCGGGAAGAACCCTTGAGGAGGTCGATATGGGGATTCCGAGTGGTTTTAGGAGCCTCTCCACCTCCTCTTCGTTCTTTGGGTTTGCATAGGAGTGGAGAAAGGATATCGCAATACCCTCGACCTTGAGCCCCATTAATCTTGTGCGGAGTCTTTTAACATCCTCTGGGTTTATCCGGATTAAAATCCTTCCCTTAAAATCGGTTCTTTCCCGAACCCCGAACCTGAGTCCCCTCTCCACAAGTGGTTCAGGTGGTTCCCAGAAAAGGTCGTAGAGTTTTTCCCTGTTCTGCCTTCCTATCTCGATTACGTCCTCAAACCCCTTTGTCGTTATGAGGGCCACCCTCGCACCCTTCCTCTCAAGAAGGGTGTTTGTCGCAACCGTTGTCCCGTGGACGATCTGGGTGCCTTTAATCCCCTCTCCGAGAACGTCTCTCAGGCCTCTTATAATCGCCTGGGAGGGGTTAGACGGGGTTGAAAGTACCTTGTGTGTACTTATGCTCTTGCCGTCAAAGAGCACAAAGTCGGTAAAGGTTCCGCCTGTATCTATTCCAACGCGAACCATGATAGTAGGCTTATGGTGGTACTATCTCTCTTGGGGTTTCTCGAAGATCGTTTCCATTTTCTAATTAGCCAGGATAAGCTCCATAATCCCTCTTCTTACCATCATAATGCCTATGGCCGCAAGGAGTATACTCATGACCTTAGCAAAACCCCTTGCCCCGCTTTCCCCGAGAAAGGACAGGATGATCTCCGCCTTATATAGTACGAGTCCCAATACGAGTAGGTTTAAACCGAATGCGATCAGGGTCGATATGAACCCTTGACTGTCAACGAGTATTATCAGGGTCGTAAGCACCGCCGGGCCAACGATAAGAGGGGTCCCGATGGGGAAGATCCCCAAAGAGGTACTTGGTTTTCTTTTAACCCTTGGGTTTTCTTCTCTTATCAGGTCTAGAATGGAGAAGATAAAAAGGAGAAGCCCTCCTGCGATCGCAAAATCAGGAACGCTTATTCCCAGTATCTTGAATATGAACCTTCCCGCAAGAACAAAGCTAACTCCTAGTATGCAAGCGGTTAAGATCGAATCCTTGGCCACCTTCTTCCTTTCGTGGCTCTCCAGGTCCCTGGTTAGTGAGATATACATGGGCATTATCCCTATTGGGTCTATGGCCACGAAGATGGGGATAAAGCTTAGGATGAGGGATTGTATCATTTGCTAAGGGCGATTATGACCCGGGGGATAGATGATCCTTACCTTTCCCTCCGCTATTTCCCTCAGGGCGAGTACAACGTGTTTGTTATCCGTTTCCTCTGAAAGGGGTTGTGCCCCCTTTGCTATCTGCTTTGCCCTCTTCATCGCCGCTATGGCGAGAGCGAATCTGTTTTCTACCTTTTCAAGGCAGTCCTCAATAGTAACCCTTGCCATCTCTCTCTTATACCTCCTGATCCGGGAGCTGACTCAAAGATATGATAAGCGAGAAAATCCGGGTAGTAAAGTCGCCTTATGGGACTTTAATTTAGATTCGCTCCGTATTATAGTATTATCCGTTTCGGGGAATCCATAGAGGCGAGGTCTTTAGTTGAGGGTCCTTGTAACCGGTGCAAATGGTCAATTGGGCTACGATCTTCTTCGTTTCCTGTCTGGGAGAAGGGATTTTGAGGTTATCCCCGCCTGCCGCTCCGATTTCGATATTACGGACTATATAAGGGTTAAGACGTGTATTGAGAATATAGATCCCGATCTTATAATACATGCGGCTGCATTCACGGCGGTTGACGATTGCGAGGGGCAGAGGGATTTGGCTTTCAAGGTGAATGCCCTAGGGACACGTAACGTCGCTTCTGCCGCACGCCGGGTTGGTGCAAAGCTGGTTTACATAAGCACGGATTACGTGTTTGACGGGGAAAAGGAAGGGCCTTACAGGGAGTTTGACACCCCAAATCCCATAAATACATACGGACGATCCAAGTTGTTGGGAGAATGGTTTGTGAAAGAGCAGATGAGCGAGTTTTTCATCGTGCGTACCGCATGGCTATACGGCAGGGGAGGCAAGAACTTCGTTAAAACGATGCTTCAATTGGCTATGCAGGGGAGGGAATTAAGGGTGGTAAGCGACCAACGGGGTACCCCTACCTGTACGGAAGACCTGGCAAGACAGGTCTTCCGCCTTATGTCTACGGGACTCTTTGGGACCTACCATTGTACGAGCCAGGGCGAGTGTTCCTGGTATGATTTTGCGAGAGAGGTTTTTAGATGTGCCAGCCTTGGTGTCGAGGTGATACCGGTATCCACGGAGGATTTCCCAAGACCCGCTAGACGACCCAAGAATTCGGTTCTGGATAACTACATGCTCCGTCTTGAGGGCTTGGATGCGATGCCCGATTGGCGTGATGCCTTAGGCCGTTTTATGCGAGAAAGCGATGGAGGGAGGTTTCTCCTATGAAGGCTCTGGTACTTGCAGGCGGGAAGGGGACGAGGCTTAGACCACTTACCTATACGATGGCGAAGCAACTCGTCCCCGTGGCAAATAGGCCCGTTCTCTACTACGTAATGCAGCACATAGAAGAGGTGGGGATCAAGGATGTCGGTGTTATCATATCCCCGGAAACCGGGAGCAGTATACAGGAGGATCTGTCCAAGAGGGACTGGGGCTTTAATCTCACATACATACTTCAGGATCAGCCTTTGGGGTTGGCGCATGCGGTTAAGATAGCAGGGGACTACCTTGGGGATGATCCCTTTGTCATGTACCTAGGTGATAACCTGATTGGTCAGGGGATTAGGGATATACTGAAATCGTTCTTTGGTTCTCAGTCTGATGCCGTCATCTTACTAAAGGAGGTGGAGGACCCAAGGATGTTTGGGGTAGCCGAGATAGATGAGGAGGGGCGTGTGATACGACTGATCGAGAAGCCGAAGGATCCACCCTCGAACCTCGCCTTGGTTGGTGTTTATGTATTTTCCCCTGCCATCCATGAGGCCATCTCTGAAATCGGTCCTTCCTGGAGGGGAGAATTGGAGATCACGGACGCCATTCAGAGGATGATGGAGAGGGGAGGCAAGGTGGAGAGTTTCATCCTTAAAAGCTGGTGGCTCGATACGGGTAAGAAGGACGACCTCCTAGAGGCCAACTGTATTGTGCTCGACGAATGCGTGCGGAGGGAGGTTTACGGTTTGGTTGATCCTATGAGCGCTATAACGGGAAGGGTTTTTATAGAGAAGGACGCACGCGTTATCCATAGCACGATTCGTGGCCCTGCCGTTATCGGAAGGGGAACCTTGGTTAAGGACTCCTTTATCGGTCCCTACACAAGCGTTGGGGAGAACTGCCTCATCGAGAACTCCAGCCTTCAGCACTCTGTTATTCTCGATGGAGCGAGGCTCCTCGGTGTTCAGCGTCTTGAGGACAGTGTGATTGGCAAGAATGCCACAGTGAAGAAGGGATCTGGCAACCATCAGGCATTCCGGTTTATGATCGGTGATGACTCTGAGGTCATAATCTAGGATAAGGAGGCACTATGGCTATAACAAATGAGCTTATACATGGGGTTCGGGTAAAGCGTCTCCGTCTCATACCGGACGAAAGGGGGTTTCTCATGGAGATGCTTCGCTCGGACTGGGAGGAGTTTGACCGCTTCGCTCAGAGCTATGTAACCGCTTGTTATCCCGGAGTCGTTAAAGCGTGGCACTACCACAAGAGGCAATGGGATCACTTCGTATGCGTCTGTGGAATGGCCAAGGTCGTACTCTATGACCCAAGGGAGGACTCCCCTACGAGGGGCAATGTAAATGAGTTCCATATAGGCATTATGAATCCTATGCTGGTTAAGATCCCTCCACTTGTCTATCATGGGTTTACAGCCGAAGGTGGACAGATTGGGCTTATAGTCAACTTCCCAACTGAGCTTTACAACTACGTAGAGCCCGACGAACACAGGCTGCCCTATAACGATCCCTCGATTCCCTACGACTGGGGTGTAAGGCATGGCTAAACTCAGGCTACTCGTCACAGGCGGCGCTGGTTTCATCGGAAGCAACTTCATCCGTTACGTGCTTGCCGAATACCCGGATTGGGAGATCCTGAATCTCGACAAGGTCACCTATGCGGGCAACCTCGAAAACCTAAAAGACGTTGAAAAGAATCCACGCTATAGCTTCATAAGAGGTGACATCTCAGATCGCCAGGTCGTAAGTGGGATATTTGAAAAAGGGGGTTTTCATGTCCTGGTTAACTTTGCCGCCGAATCCCACGTGGATCGTAGCATTATAGATCCATCGCCCTTCATAAGAACGAACGTAGAAGGTACGCATGTCCTACTTGAGTCCGCAAGGGCCTATGGTATAGAGAGGTTCGTGCAGGTATCCACGGACGAGGTTTACGGCTCTATAGAGACGGGGAGGTTTTCGGAGTCGTCACCGCTTTGCCCGAATAGCCCGTATGCGGCGAGCAAGGCGGCTTCCGATCTACTCTGCCGTGCCTATTTCCAGACCTACGGCCTACCTGTAATCATAACGAGGAGCTCAAACAACTACGGTCCGTACCAGTTTCCTGAGAAGCTCATCCCTCTTATGATAAATAACGCCTTTCATGGGAAACCCTTGCCCGTATACGGCCGTGGTGAAAACGTAAGGGACTGGATATACGTGGAGGATAACTGCAGGGCAATCGCCTGCGTGATTGAGAAGGGTAGGGTTGGGGAGATTTATAACATAGGGGGCGGCAATGAGTGGCGGAATATAGACGTTGTGAGGCTTATATGTGGTGTGCTCGCTGAGCGATTCGGAAGGCCTGTTAAATCGCTAGAATCGCTCATCACGTTTGTTAAGGACAGGCCCGGACACGATTTCCGTTATGCCCTGGACAGTACGAAGATCAAGGAGGAACTGGGCTGGAGGCCACTTGTGGATTTCGAGGAGGGGATTAGACGCACCGTTTACTGGTACCTGAAAAACCAGGATTGGATTCGGCGTGTGGTTTCGGGGGAGTATCTGGATTACTATTCTCGGGTCTACGGGTACGGATGGAAGCGGTAGGAATCGTCCCGACACCTCGGCGGAGCGTATCGCTATGCCGCGGGGGTTTCCTTTTGGAATCGGTTAGTATTAATCACGGAGGTAATAAATGGATGTAAACGATATAAGATTCGATGAGAGGGGACTTGTTCCGGTCATTATCCAGGACGCTCGGAATGGGCAGGTCCTAATGTTCGCTTACGCAAATAGAGAGGCTATTGAAAAGACCCTGGAGACGAAAAGGGTCCATTTCTGGAGTAGATCGAGAAAAAAGCTATGGGAAAAGGGGGAAGAATCCGGGAACTTTCAGGAGGTAAGAGGGATTCTTCTTGACTGTGATAGTGACACGGTTCTCATACTGGTCGATCAAAGAGGTGTGGCCTGTCACACTGGGAAAAGAAGCTGTTTCTTTACGTGTGTTGAAGGAGAGGAGAATCATGCCCCTTCATTTGGCACCGGTGGGACTGGAAGGTCTTTGGAGGAGGTCTATCAGGTAATAGAGGATAGAAAGAGAAACCGAAGAGGGGGTTCCTACGTAAGCGGTCTTTTTGGTAGCGGTCTTGACAGGATTTTAAGAAAGGTGGGAGAAGAGGCCAGCGAGGCCATAATCGCGGCTAAGAACGGCAATAGAGAGGAGATCATATACGAGGTAACCGATCTCTGGTTCCACACATTGGTGGTCCTTTCCTACTTTGGAATAGCACCCGAAGACATATACAAGGAGCTTGAAAAGAGGTTTGGAAAACCTAAGGAATCCTACGGGCAAAATAAATCCGTCTAGGTGTATCTATTGTCCTTCGAGTAGGGGGGTCTACCTGTTCTTCTTGGGTCTATCCTTCTCCTCTATGTAATCGCCTATTACGGTCCTTGCCCTTACCTCCGGAGGGAGGTTGGATAGGTCCGGTTTTGGCATATCGGTGGAAAGATCGTGCGTATATGCGAAGCTTGAGACCACCCTTTCAATCCGCTTTGTCTCTCCGCAGGGACACCTTAGGTTTTTCTCATCGTCTTTATCGAGTATGAGCTCGGAGAAGCGGTATTTCTTTACGTTAAATGTCACCCTGGTGGTTCCTTCGTTTATGTAGAAGTCTAGGTTCATGCCGTTTCTATCCCTATCCCCGTGTCTTGCGAGAACCCTTTTTCTGTTAAGGTCAACGACCTCTATAGAATGTATGTTTTTATATCTTTCTACCAAGCCCGATACGGTCTCGGGGTCTATCTTCTTTTCCAGTTTCTTTAAGGAATCCTCGATGCTTTTTCTGCATCTTATGCACTCGTACTCATACACTGGCATTTCGGTTTCCCCCTAGTTGTTAAAGTATTGGTTTAGGTAATCGTATCCGACCCATTCGTTCCTAATCTCTTCGTCCTTTTGTTGTTTATACTCTAGATGCCATCTGAGCTCGTCTCCAGGGCCTGGTGCCCTCTTGTATTTGTCGTCGAAGATAGCCTTGAAGGTCGAATAAACCCTACGGATCTTATCGCCTTTCTGGCAAAGGGGACACATGAGGTTCTTTTCGTCCTCTTTGTCATAGATGAGCTCGGAGAACTTGAAGTTTCTTAGTTCCAGGTAGAGGATCTTATTGTTCTTCAGTTTATAACGGAACCTTCTAATGTTGGCTCTCCCCTTTTCTCCGAGTGCAAACATAAGCTTATCCTTTTTGTCGTCATAGACCTCGATGTAATAGAACTTGGGGTTCTTCTTCATTAGCCTTGAGGCGTTGGATTTATTCAACCTCTCTACCAAGGCGGATATGTCTGAATTGTATTCTTCGATGCAACCATCGCATTCGTATTCAAATACCGGCATGGCTTCTTACCTCCTGTTTATCAGCATTAAATATTAACAAATATTTCTCAAATCTCCAATTGGGATCTGATTTGGACTAAAACCGATGTGTGATTGAGTTAAACGCATCTCAGCACGTTTTAGTTTTTAGAAATTTCACTTATACTGTTTCTCTAATAATCTTAACGGATTTTCTTTTTATATACCAAGACGTAAGTATGCCTGTCTTAAGGACTAAAACGGTTCAGTTAAAGGGGTTAATATAATGCCTGACCCGATTATATCGATTCACATACCAAAGACAGGGGGAACGACCTTTAAGGAGGTTCTTATCGCCGTCTCCGGTAACAGGGTCTACTTTGACTACGGGGATAAGCCGCTGTCTTCCGATTATAGGTATAGGAGGCTATACGCCGATTTGGGGGGTCTATTAAGAAAAAGAAAAGACGAAATACCAGAAGAGACAAGATTCATCCACGGACACTTCCTCGCCTCTAAGTACGAAAAGAGGTTTCCCCGAGCGAGGTTTATCGTATGGTTTAGGGACCCGGTGGAGAGGCTGATTTCCCACTACCACTTTTGGCTTAGAGAACCCGATATGGATAATGCGACCTGTAGGAGAATGATAATCGGGGAGATGTTCTTTCCCTCTATCGATATGGACTTTCCGATAAGGAACGAGAATCCAAATAGAAGGGGCAGATCTTATGGAATCGACGAGGATACGAGGCGTGCGATTATGGAATACAATCGTCTGGATCTCGACTTGTATGAGAGGGCAAGAAAGAGGTTCGATAGTCTCTGTGGGATCTATGATGTGGATTAAGACTGCGCTTGGTGTTTAGAGGTATAATACCCATTTCACTTTTTTAAGGAGGGAAGAGAGTGAGAGAAGCCGAGGAGCTTATTATAGAGGAGAGAGGCCCGATATGCACCATTACGTTGAATAGACCGAAGAAGAGAAACTCCCTAACACCCGATTTACTCATCAAACTGGGCTCCGGATTAGAGGGGTTAAAGAAGGAAAACAGGGTAAGGTGTGTGGTAATCCGTGGCTCGGGGGATAAGGTCTTTTCCTCCGGTTACGATATATCGGCAATCGGAAGGATAAAGGACGATATGATGAGGGATTATATGGACAGCCATCCGCTTACAATCGCATCGAATGCGATAGAGGGCTTTCCCTATCCGGTGATAGCCATGATAAACGGCCACGCCTTTGGCGGTGGGCTTGAGCTTGCCGTAACATGCGATCTTAGGGTCTCTTCTGAAGGTGCTCTTTTCGGGATGCCCCCGGCGAAGCTCGGGGTCGTATATTCGTACACCGGGATAAGGAAGTTCCTGAACCTCGTTGGACTCGGATACACGAAGGAGCTTTTTCTCACGGGAAGAAACATCGATGCGAGAAGGGCTGAGAGAATAGGGCTTGTGAACTACGTCCTCCCGCAATCCGAACTGGAGGAATTCACGTATAAACTCGCCTCCGAGATCTCGGAGAACGCCCCGCTCTCTATGAACACGATGAAGGAGATGATAAACTCATGGCAGAGAAACCAGTTGATGAACCCTTATGACGAGGAATCCGTTAAAGGGATGATCCTAAGGATTCAGGAAAGCGAGGACTACAAAGAGGGGCGGAGGGCATTTTCCGAAAAGAGAAAACCGAGGTTTCTGGGAAAGTAGGGGTGAATCCCGTATTCGATCCCGAAACGGCGTTTACAAGGATCGCTCCTGCCTTCCAAACCTCTCCCAGTGGAACACCTCCTCAGGTGATTTCCTTACCTTCTTCCTCTTTACCGTAAACTCCTCTGGATAGCCGAATGGAAGGATCGTAAGGACGTGGAGGTTTTTTGGAATCCTCAGCATCTCCTTGACCCTATCTCTATCAATCGCCCCGATCCAGCAGGAGCCTACCCCTTCGTTCCATGCGGCAAGGGCCATATTCTGAACAGCCCTTGCCCCGTCTATCTCATGCCACTTGTTTGTGGGGTCTGTGACAACGACGACCGCAAAGGAGGCGTCAACGATGAACCTCCCGCTCATGCAGTATTTTCCCAGTTCCTTTAGCGTCTCCTTGTTTCTTATGACGATGAAATGCCAGGGCTGGAGGTTCATGGCGCTTGGAGCGAGCCTCCCGGCCTCTATTATCCTATTTATGACCTCATCCGGCACATCCTTCTTGATGTAGCTCCTTACGTCTCTTCTCTTCCTTATGCACTCAAGTGTGTCCATTGGATTTACCCATCGCTATTTGTTTTTTATCATTGAGGGTATATGCCCCTTTTATACTATAATATCACGGGTATCGTTTTGATAAAGGGGTTTTAAAGAGGGTAAGACCGCCGGGTCGCTCTAGCGGCTTTGGAGTTTATTCTGTTATCTATATGGAAAGAGGGTTTGCCTCAGCCCTATCTTACTCTTCTACGAAAAGGCCTCGTTCAAAAGCCGTATCTGGGTCTTGGATAATCGCCAGCCTGAGGCCAGACAGTTCTCTACGGTTCTAGTAACGCTGTTTGATTTTGGAATCGCGATGACGTTTGGATGGGATGTGCACCAGTTAAGAGCCACCTGAGCCGGGGTCTTTCCCGTTTCTTCCGCTATCTGTTTCAGGACCTTCATTCCCCTTCCGTGCCAGGGACGGGGCTTGGTCATGGCGAGGCGACCGTTATCAAGCGGTGTATAGGCGAGTATGGTTATACCGTGTTTCTCAGAGTAGGGTAACAGGTCTCGTTCGATCTCTCTGCTGTTTAGGTTGTATAGAACCTGGTTCGAGACAATCGGGTATCTGCTCATCGCCGCCTCTGCCTCCATTAGTTCCTCAACGGAGAAATTGCTTACGCCGATCCATCTAACCTGCCCTGAGTCCACAAGCCTCTCCATGGCCCGCATGGTTTCCTTAATCGGGATGTCGGGATTCGGCCAGTGGATCTGGTAGAGGTCTATGTAATCGGTGTCTAGAAGTCGGAGGCTCCTCTCAGCCGCTCTTAGCACATCGTCGTACCTAAGGTGTCTTCCCGATACCTTTGTAGCGACAAAAACCCTATCTCGAATGCCCCTTATGGCCTGTCCTACCACGTCTTCTGTATGGTAACCCTCCGCGGTATCGATCAGGGATGCACCCATCTCGATCCCCTTAAGAAGCGGCTCAATGCCACCTGTGTAATTCCATGTGCCAAGACCGATTTCTGGGATCGTTACTCCGGTCTTGCCGAGGGGTTTTAGCTCCATTAGAGGACTCCATTCTATTGGTGTAAAAAGCTAGCATCAAATTAGGGGTTAGAAGTGATAGCTGAGCTCTAGTAGGTGCCGGTTAAGACCGTGTCCACTGTAGATGCCTCCGTCTGACAGGTGAAAGAACCTATAGCCGATAGCCAGATTCCATGGAAACTCATAGCTTATCCCGCCGTGAGCGGCAAAGAGAAAGGGTCCCCCAAAGTCGTGATCCCCCAATTTATCCTCGCTAATGATAGCAAGACCCCCTCCTGCATCCAGCATGAGCCGTCCTCCATATGGGTTTATGGCGATGCCAGGGCTTAGGGTAGCAAAGAAACCCGTGTCATTTCCCTGCGTCATGATGCCAATAGATGCGTTTAACCTTGTACTCAGTATCCAATTTGAAAATACCCTAAAGGTCCAGGGAGTCCCGTAGATCCCAAAGACCTCGTATGATACGAAACCGTTTTTCTCCGTATGAGTTGAAACCCCTAAACGGATACCGAGGGCAAGAGGACTTGTATCCTCGGCACGTGTATGCATTGCCGCAACCAATACCAAAGAAATGGTTAGTGCCAACCAGATCGCTTTAGACCGAATGACCCGTTCTCCTTAAGTACATGGGTTGAAGAGCAGTAGCTTCCGATCCATCAACCGGTTAACCGGTAAATCCGTTACACCGGTTCCTTCTTACGACCGATTTCAAAGATAACACCATGGGTAGACCCGAACTCCCGGATATCGTGGAATTCTGCGATCCAGTAACCTAATATAATATTAGTCGATTATAATTCACAATCAACCTTTTGGTCTTTCCAAGCGTCTTCCTGGTTTTTTCGAGTTATGGGAAATGGGGATTTCGCTCTTCCATACGTTCAATCGGGCATCCACCGAGGATCACTAATGTCACGGCTTTTCCTGTTTCTTAAACGTCCTCTAGAATCCGAGGGTCCTAAGAAAGTCTCTTACCTTTGAGCTTGATGGGTTGCCGACTCTAATCCTCAGATAGAGGTCGCCCGGTTCTCCTCCCTTCTTCCCCGGAGTCCCAAGTCCCTTTAACCTGAGTTGTTGGCCGTCTTTGATACCCGGCGGTATCTTGACCGCCAACTCCTTTTGTCTGGTTCCATCTCTATAGAGATACCTTATCTCTCCACCCCTCTCTGCCAGGTGTGGTGATATAAGGATTGAGTCTTTTAAATCCCTGCCCTTTTCAGGGATCTCTATCCCGGTGAGTTTCTTCAGGGCGTACCCGGCTATCTTTCCGAATATACCGGAGAGAAGAGGGGAAAAATGGGACGCCTTCTCTGAGCGTCTCGATTCCTCCGGGCTCTTCCATATCCTCGGTCTCTCCTTGCCGGAATCGAAGATGACATAGCCGCGGGCGGAGAAACCAGGGCCCCGAAACTCAAAGGTCTGATACTTTGATCCGTAGAGGTCGCTGAATATCTCTTTAGCGCTTCTAAATCCAAATGCCTTGGCCAGGTCGTCGAAGATACGGTTTATATCCGAGCCCCTGAATATATCCTCGTCCGTGTACTTCTGTCTGAATCTCTCGTACCCGGAGGATCCGAACTGTGTGTATAGGGCATCGTACTGCTTTCTCTTATACGGATCGCTCAGCACCGAATACGCCTCGTTAATCTCCTTCATCCTCTCAGAGGCGAATTTGCTGTTATTGTTTCTGTCGGGGTGGTACTCGAAGGCCAGTTTACGGTAGGCCTCTTTTATCTGCTTCTGTGTAGCGTTTCTCTCTATACCGAGTATCTTATAATAGTCCTTCTGTTGCATGACCCCTGCCTTTTATATTACTCTATCCTGATTCTTCCGTAAAATCTAAACGGTATGTGGACGGGGTTCCCCATCGGCATCCCCGATAGCCACGCTTCAGGTATATTTTATTAAGCGTATCATCGTCTTATTTCGGTTTTTAATCTGTTGGGTTCCGGTCTTGAATAAAAAGAAGACGCTTATCTCCCTCCTTCTGTGTTACAGGTCCTCGGTAATTGCGGGACTGGTTGCGCTCTCAATCGTGGATCTCTGTCAGCTCTCCGTTCCTCTCATCATAGAGAGGGTGGTTGATGCACTGATACTCAAAGGGGTGGGCATTTGGGGCATTACCAGGTACGCCGTTTATCTGGTTGGCCTCGGGGTCATCATGTCAGTCTGTCGGTTCTTCTGGAGGTACTTCCTCATGGGAGCCGCAAGGAAGATAGAGCAGTCCCTAAGGAACGAGTTCTTTTCCCACATTCAGGGGCTCCCTTTTGATTTCTTCTCCAGGGTGAAGACCGGGGACCTCATGGCTCACACGGTAAACGATATAGAGACCATAAGGATGGCATGCGGACTGGGTGTAATAATAGCCTATGACGGGATACTCCTTCTCGTTTTTATCCTTGTCGCCATGCTCTATGTTTCACCGAAGTTGACGCTCTACGCCTTTATACCTTTTCCTGTGCTCGCCTTTGTGATATACAGGTTTGGTCGGATGATAGAAAAGAGGTTTGAGATAGTCCAGGCCTCCTTCTCAGAGCTTACAGAGAGGGCCAGGGAATCCATCTCCGGCATAAAGGTGGTAAAGGCGTTTGTAAGGGAAAGGGAGGAATCAAGGGACTTCGAGTCTTCGAGCACCGATTATTTAAACAAGAACCTCCATCTCATAAGGATATGGGGTGTTTATCAGCCTCTTATCACATTCATCGGGGGCGTTGCCTTATCCCTATTCCTATTGATAGGGGGAAGGAGTACAATAACCCTTGAGATCACACTCGGCGACTTTGCCGCCATCTTGGCTTATCTGACGATGCTTGGATGGCCGATGATGGCAATGGGTTGGGCGGTCGACGTCATAAAGCGGGGCAACGCCTCCATAAACCGGATAAACGAGATACTCCTCACACAACCCAAGATGGAAGACGATGACCCCCATTCCTTGGTTGAAATGAGCGTGGAGGGGAGGATCGAGTTTAAGGAGCTTAGCTTCTCCTATAACGGGAAAAGGGCATTAAGGGGCGTTACCTTATCCATACCCAAGGGGACCGCATTCGGGATTACGGGGAGAACCGCTTCCGGAAAGACCACGCTCTTACACCTCCTTATAAGGATCCTGGATGTACCGGACGGTCGGATATTTGTGGATGGGGTCGATATTAAAAGGATAAGGAGAGAGAGCTTGAGGAGGGGGATCGTTTTCGTGCCTCAGGAGACCACCGTCTTTAGCGGAACGATAAGGGACAACATATCCTTTATGAATCCGGAACCCTCCGAAGAGCGGATTATAGAAGCGGCTAAACTCGCAGGGATCTACGATGAGATAATGGGGTTCCCTGCGGGATTCGATACGGTCGTTGGAGAAAGGGGGCTTAGCCTCTCGGGCGGGCAGAGGCAGAGAATCGCTCTCGCAAGGGCGATCCTCCTTAGGCCGAGTGTGCTTATACTGGATGACGTACTTTCCTCACTCGATCTAAGGACGGAGAGTATCGTGCTTTGGAATCTGAGGAGGATTATGGAGGGAAAAACCCTTGTTGTCGTATCGAGCAGGGTTCCCTCTATAAGCGGTTTTGACAGGATCGCCGTCTTTGAAAGGGGCAGGGTGGTTGAGATTGGAACGCACGATGAGCTCATGGCCAGGGACGGCATATACGCGAGGCTCTATAGGGTGCAGACCTTTAATGGTTAAGTGTGATCTCAGTCTAATGGCAGTGGAGGAATCGCCTTGGGTCTAATAGAAAGCGAGGAGGAAAAGAGGAGCAAGAGGACCTACGATTTAAGGATCGTAAGGTGGCTCTTTGGCTTTGCCCTCCCATACAGGAGGTTCATGGTTCTATCCCTCCTCTTTATGATCCTTACGGCCGGGCTTGAGCTTTTGGTTCCCTATATAACAAAGACCGCTGTGGACAGGTATATCTCCCCCTCTTGGAGGAAGGCGAGATTCTCCGGCATGGGTAAAGATAAGGGGCTTGAGAACCGGCTGAGGGAAAAGTACCCGTCATCTCTCGTTACATTGGGCGAGGGGACCTATCTGATCGATCTTTCAAGTGTCGATAGAGAGGATAAGACGAACCTAGAAAAACTCGGATACGTTTCTCGGGATAGGTATCTGGTTATTAATCTAAAGGGAATTAAAGAGGAGGAGCTTGAGGGGGTTCGGGAGATACTTAAGAACCATAGGGAAGTATTTCACTCCGTAGGAGAGATGTACTTTGCGGACTACTCATCCCTTAAGAAGCTGGATAATAGGGAACTAAGCGTCTTAAGGAGTCAGGACATAAGGCAGGTAAATAGACTCGCCCTTCTTCTTTTCCTCTCCCTTTTTCTGGTTTTTATCTTTAGCTCCCTCTACACGTATTTCCTTAACTACTCGGGGCAGAGGATTATGCACGAGATCAGGACCAGTGTTTTCTCACACATCCTAACCCTTCCACAGGCATTCTTTGATAAGAACCCCGTAGGAAGGCTTACGACACGTGTCACGAATGACGTGAATGCGATAAACGAGGTATACACCTCAGTGCTCGTTCAGTTCTTTAAGGATGTCATCGTGATCTTTGGTGTCCTTATCGTGATGTTCTATATGAATAGGGTCCTTACCCTCTTTATACTCGTCCTCACCGTGATCCTCGGTGTCGTGGCTGCGCTTTTCAGGATGAGGCTTAAGACCGTATACAGAAACGTCAGGAAAACGATTGCCAAACTAAACTCCTTCGTGCAGGAGAGTATAAGGGGGATAGTACTTATAAAGCTGTACATGAGGGAGAAGCAAAACCTTGAGAGGTTTAAAGTGGTAAACCGTGAAAACTACAACGCAAACATGGATCAGCTCTTTGCCTTTGCCACTTTTAGACCGATAATCGAGTTTATAAGCGTCTTTGCCGTGGCTCTCATACTTTGGTATGGAGGGTTAAGCGTCCTCAGGCTGGAACTCTCACTGGGAGCCCTCCTTGCATACCTCTCATACATAAAGATGCTCTTTGGTCCTATAGTGGAGCTTGCCGAAAGGTATAACGTCTTTCAGTCCGCTTCGGCGGCATCCGAGAATCTCTACGATCTGATGAAACTGGATCCCGAGGAGAAGGAGGGTAAAAGAGCGGAAAGCGTTTCGGGAGAGCTGGAATTCAGGAACGTGTGGTTCTCATATAATGGGGAGGACTGGATTCTAAAGGATGTTTCCTTTACGGTTAGGCCTGGCGAAACCGTGGCTCTGGTGGGGCTTACCGGTTCGGGAAAAACCACCATAGTCAACCTGATTCTCAAGTTCTACGAGATACAGAGAGGAAAGATCCTCTTTGACGGGGTCGATATAAGGGAGTGGAGCACAGAGTTTCTGAGGGCGAATATATCTGCGGTGTTTCAAGATCTCTTTCTCTTTGGCAATACCATCTCTGACGGTAATTTGCGGTCTCCGACCGATCCGGGAGTAGAAGAGGGAAACGGAGAAGCCAAAGGCGCCTTAGAAGGGCTCTGGGGTTCTATCGGCATTCATGGACTCATGGCGTCAAGCGGTGGTTCCGTATCTTCGGGTGAAAAGCAGTTGGTATCCCTTGGAAGGGCATTCTCAAGGGATGCGAGGGTATTGATACTGGACGAGGCCACGTCCCATATAGACGCGGAGACGGAACTAAAGATACAGGAGGCGGTAAAGAGGGGTTCTAAGAGGAGGACGACTCTCATTATCGCCCACAGGCTCTCAAACGTAAGGGATGCGGATAGGATCATAGTCATTCATAAGGGCGAGATCTTCGAGCAGGGAATCCATGCGGAGCTTCTTGAGAGAGGGGGAATCTACTACAATCTCTACAAACTCCAGAATGAGATTCACCGTTTTTCCTCTCTAGGCGAGTAGCTTAATGGAATTTCCATCACTTTTAAGACAGAAAGAGAGGCTTCTAGCGCATCTTAAGAAACGGGAGAGGTTTGCCGAGGAGGATCTTAAACTGGTTGTCTCCCCTTATCGCATATGTCCAATCGGTGCTCATATCGACCACCAGGGCGGGCCTGTGCTGGGAATGACCATTAACGCATATACCATTTTGGCCTTTATCCCAAATGAGGAGAGGAGGGTCCGTCTATACAGCGTGAATTATCCGGGGGTGGTTGAGTTTAACCTAGGAAGGATTAGAACACCTGCGAGAAACGACTGGGGAAGGTATGCAATGGGAGCGGCTAAGGTCATAGGTGATGAGATGCCGATTCGCTACGGTTTTATAGGTGCACTAATCGGGACATTGCCCGCAAGCGGTTTAAGCTCATCGGCTTCCATAGGCCTTGCATACCTCCATGCGCTTGCAATGGTAAACGGGCTCAAACTCACCCCGTCTGACTACATAGAGCTCGATAGAAGGCTCGAAAACGATTATTTGAAGCTTAAAAACGGCATTCTAGACCAGGCGACCATACTCCACGGAAAGAGGGAACATCTACTCCATATAGATACGATTACGGGTGATGTCGAGCCCCTATCTAAACCGGAGGGAAGTGAGGGGTTTCGCATTATTGTGGCCTATTCCGGTTTTTCACGCGAACTCGCCTCCTCCGGTTTTAACACGCGGGTAGAGGAATGCAGAAGGGCCGTTATCCTCCTCGGTTTGATGGGGGGTGTGATGTCGGCAAAGGTCCTCTCTGAGATTCCGGAGGAGGTGTTTCGTATGAAATCTAAAAAGCTTCCCGAGACCCTAAGGCGGAGGACCTCCCACTTCTATTCCGAGGTAAGGCGCGTGAGAGACGGTGTGAGGGCATGGCAAGAGGGTGATTGGGAGGCCTTCGGGCGACTGATGAAAGAGTCTTGCCTGAGTTCGTTCGAAAACTACGAGAGCGGAAGCCCCGAGCTTAAATCCCTTCAGGAGATCGTGAGTAGCACACACGGGGTATATGGGAGTCGGTTTAGCGGGGGCGGGTACGGAGGGTGTGTCATTGGGCTTGTGAGGCATGATATCGCAGAGGATGCCGCATCGCGTATATACGAGGCCTATTTAGATCGTTATCCGGAGCTAAAGGGGCGGGCCGCTGTCTACCTTGCAGACTCTGAAGACGGGGTGCGCTTCATATGATAGTCGTTCTCCTCTGCGCCGGGTTTGCTACGCGCATGTATCCACTCACGAAGGACCTCCCCAAGCCCCTCCTCCGGGTTGCCGGGCGGGAGGTACTCGATTACCTGATGGAGCAGATTATAGGGTTTCCGGAGATCGAATCCATCCACGTTGTGACAAACGCCCGTTTCTTTTACCGTTTCGCCGAGTGGAGGGATAGGTGGAAGGGTGAGGCCGAAAGAAGAGGTATCCCTCTACATCTCCATAATGACGGCGCTACCGATAACGATAACCGTCTGGGTGCCGTGGCCGATCTGGCCTTTGTCCTCCGCTCCGTTGGAGGCGATAGGGGGGCGCTTGTCGCCGCTGGGGATAATATATTTCGCTTTTCGCTAAAACCCATCTGGGAGAGGTTCCTTGAGGGCGATAAGAATTACCTTATAGCGGTACCAGAAACGAATCCAAATAGGCTACGTAGAACGGGGGTTCTCAAACTCGGAATGGATGACAGGGTCGTTGAATTCCATGAAAAACCCGTAGAGCCACCTTCATCTTGGGCGTGCCCTGCCGCCTATTTTCTGAAACCGTCTGCCCTTTCCCGTGTGCATGAGTACCTGGCCAGCCCCGACGCACGGGATGCCCCTGGGTATTTCATCTCCTATCTCGTCACAAAGGAGCCCGTTTATGCGATCAGGGTGAGGGGGAGGGCAATGGATATAGGTACTATTGAATCCTACGAGGAGGCAAATGCGATCCTCGGTTGTGAGCCCGTGATCTTGGCCGATTGAGGGGTATAAAAGCTTGTCGTTTTCCCAATCGTAGGTATAATCTTCTTTTTTAGAATCGGGGCGTAGCGCAGGTGGAAGCGCGCGGCGCTTGGGACGCCGAGGTCGGAGGTTCAAATCCTCTCGCCCCGACCATAGCAAACGTATTATCTGCGCCCATAGCTCAGTTGGACAGAGCAACGGCCTTCTAAGCCGTGGGTCGGGGGTTCGAATCCCTCTGGGCGCGTGGATTTCAATGGTGGGTGTAGCTCAGTTTGGTTAGAGCACTGGGTTGTGGCCCCAGAGGTCGCCGGTTCAAGTCCGGTCACCCACCCCTCGTGTCCGGTGGGCCTCTTCTCTCTTCTTCCGCCGACACGACCTCGGCCTGCTCCAGCACTGTCTGCGTGGTCTTCCCCTACTTGTCGGGCGGGTGGCTGTATTTCCGCAGAATGCACCTTATAGCACGCCCAGTTGCACGCGGACGTTCTTCCGCAGGATCCAGTCGATTGTGACGTTGTTGCGCACCGTCTCCCGCTCCCAAGCACGTCAAAGATCACGTCGTCCAGGGCGCGGCGGTCGGGCTGGTGGGAACCCTTCATCGAACAGAACAGTAGGGGCACGGCATGCCGTGCCCCTACCATGG
>CAZWVA010000035.1:0-28627 GCA_964636885.1 uncultured Spirochaetia bacterium | reverse complement strand
GTCCGGTACCTAAGTTCTTGGTGGTAAAGAAAGGCTCAAATATCCTGTGCATGAGGGAAGAGGTTAAGCATTGATGTTGAGTGTAAGAGGTGAGTGATGGGGCAGGAGAAAAGTAGGATCCTCGTCGTAGACGATGAGCCGGGGATGAGGGAGTTTTTAGAGATAATGCTCCAGAAGGATAATTATCTCGTTGAAACCGCGTCGGATGGTGCTGATGCGATTCAAAAGATAGAAAAGGATCTCTTTGATCTGGCTGTGGTTGATGTGCAAATGCCGGTGATGAATGGAATCGAGGTTCTAAAGAGGATAAACGAAAAAAGCCCCGAAACAACCGTCATAATGATAACCGCTTTTGCCTCTCATGAAACCGCGATTGAGGCTATGAAACTAGGAGCCTATGATTATATAACAAAGCCCTTTAAGATAGATGAGATAAAGCTCGTTATAAAAAAGGCGCTTGATAAGAAGAGGCTCGAACGCGAAAACTCAAGGCTTAGAAAAGAGCTGGAAACGAAATACGGGTTTGGCAACATCATAGGAAGAAGCCCGTCTATCGTAAAGATCTTTGAGCTGATAAAAAGGGTCTCTGAACTCAAGGTAAACGTGCTTCTCACCGGAGAAAGCGGTACTGGCAAAGAGCTCGTTGCTCGTGCGATACACTATAGTGGGACAAGGCATGATGGCCCTTTTGTTCCTGTAAACTGTGGTGCCATACCTGAAACCCTTATGGAAAGCGAGCTCTTTGGCTACAGGCGTGGCGCTTTTACCGGGGCTTTAAGGGATAAGAAGGGGCTTTTTGAGGAAGCAAACGGTGGTACGATCTTTTTGGATGAGATTGCTGATCTTCCCCTCCATCTTCAGGTAAAGCTTCTGAGGGTGATAGAGGAAAAGTCAATCCGACCTCTAGGGAGTACGGAGCCGGTTCCAATTGACGTAAGGGTGATTGCGGCCACAAACAAGAAACTCGAAGACGAGGTCGCAAAGGGAAAGTTTCGAGAAGACCTCTTTTATCGCTTGAATGTGATAAAGATAACCCTTCCGCCTCTTAGAGAGAGAAGGGAGGATATTTCTCCACTCGCTATTCACTTTATCGGTAAATACTCGCATGAGATGGGAAAAGACATCCGTGGGATCTCTCCTAAGGCGCTTGAGATTCTGGAGAACTATCATTATCCAGGTAACGTGAGGGAACTCGAGAACATAATAGCAAGGTGCGTTGCACTTGAAACATCAAATGTGATCCGACAGGAGACCCTTCCTCAACTCGTAAGTGGGAAGGATTACCTTGACCTTGAAACCGGTTTTTCTTCGAGTGCCGGTTTGGATACCCTACTTGACAATGTGGAGAAGAAGATGATAGAAAAGGCACTGAGATCAACGGGCGGAAATAAGACAGAGGCCGCAAAGCTGCTTGGTATAACGCTCCGTTCGCTTAGATATAGATTGGCAAAGCACGGCTTCTATGAAGAATCAGGAGATGAAGACGAGGCCGAGGAAGGTGAAATCAAAGAAGAAATGAGTTAATGTGCTGGACATAAAGAATCCGGCTAACTGCTCTAACTCCTAGAGGGGTTCGTCGTTGGTTAATAGACGACTGATGATATGAGTAGTATGAAATCTGATATTTCGCTTAATGGAGGTGGAGAACAATGAGGTTTTTTATTCCGATTTTGGTCTTTATCCTCTGTAGTTTAGGTACGGCCTATGCCGAGGAATACGCTCCCACACCGGCTCAGAAACACTTTACGGCTATTGTAAAGGGGCTTCCAGGTGTGGTAAGCGCTGACTGGGTATCCCCGATATCACTCTGGGTGAAGGCGTCGGCAAAGGCGGTTGGATCTCCACCTAAGGCCAGCGTTGCAAAGCAGCTCTCAGATATGCTTGCCGAAAGGGGTAGAACTGCGCTCATGCAACCATTCTGTGTTCACCTTTATCAGGAAAAAGACAGTGAACTCGCAAGGTCCTGTGTGTATTACTAGCAAATCGAAGGAGCACAATCGGGATGGAGGTATATACGAGAAAGTCGCTTTTTCCCTTAACAGTCCTTTTGCTTTTGGTGGGTTGTGTGGGTGAAGTGCCTCTAGAGCCTCCTAGAAGGGGTTTCTATAAGAATGAGCCTGTTGTTTTCAAGGCGCCCTACGATAACGTTTGGTCAGCAACTATGATGGCCGTTAAAGAACTCGAATGGGATGTAAAGAATTCGGATAAGGAAAGAGGAACCATACGGCTTGCAACCTCATACGTCTATAATACGTACTTTGAGAAATATGACAGGGTATATGCGGAGCCCACAAACGGGGAAATAAAGGGCTCTAGGGTTAGGCCCTACCTAAGAAGGATCTCTTATTTTGAAAAGATCACCCCGCCTCCAGCACCTCCCAATCCAAAATTCGTAAGGGAGGATCTAAAGATAGAATTAGCAGGCCTTTCTCCATCTGAAACCCGGGTTAAGATAAACTATAGAATAATGCCTTACTACGATTATAAGATAGGTTATCTAGGGACGGTAAGATCGAATGGATACGTTGAGAAGAGGCTGTTTAAGAGGATAGGGGAGATCCTCACCGAGGAAAAGGCCCCTCCACCCCCTCCGCAACCCGTAGAGGTGGAGTTTAGGCTTACGGATATATTCTTTGACTTTGATAAATACGATATCAGACCGGACGCCGTACCGGTTCTTCAGGAAAACGCCGAGGTGCTAAGGGAGAATCCCGAACTAAGCATAGTGATCGAGGGGTATGCGGATATAAGAGGTACCGATGAGTATAACTTAAGGCTCGGACAAAGAAGAGCCGATGCCACAAAGGCCTATTTGGTCGGGCTTGGAGTCGATCCAAGAAGAATAGAGACGGTAAGCAAGGGGGAGACGACGAAGTTTGCCGTAGGAACAACCGAGTACGCCTATCAGCTTAATAGAAGGGCTCGATTTATTCCGGTGAGGCCTGGTTCTATGCCTCCGGGGGCTAGGGTGCTCTTTAAATCGAATCGGACAATCGGACAAAGGAATCCGCCCTATGAGAGGGTGGCACCCGAAGCTTGGATCTTCACTAAGCGTATAGAAGCGGTCTTCTGTTGGTATCCTGAACCCTTATCGGTTAAAAGCCGTATCATATATACACTCAGAAGTTCTCTTCGTTCTGCTCTTTAAATTTCCCCTCGTAGATCGCTTTGCCGATCGTTTGCTGGAATACAAACTGGCATATCGCCGTTCCTGGATAAAGGGCAATCGGCATAGGGCTAAAGTTGATTATCTCGAGGCATTGCTTGTTGCTTATCCCCGGTTGTATGAAGCTTGTGGATATATGAACCAAAAGGCCGAGCCTTGCAAACCTGCTCCTCCCCTCAAGCCAGCCGCAGATGTTATCGGGTAGGGTTATTCTTTCTCTTGTGATGCCAAGTACCATCTCCCCTGGCATTAAGATAAGGTGATCTTTTATTCTGATCTTTTCCGTCACATCCTCATGGCTTGTACCATCCCTTATCTCGATAACCCTTCTTGTGTTCTTGAATATCCTGAACTCGTTGCTTAGGTGTAGGTCTACGGAGGCGGGTCCAACCTGATCTAATGAGAAGGGCTCGATTTTAATAGTGCCTTTCTCTATCTCCTTTAGTATCTCCTCTCTTGTCAGTATGCCCATCCTGTTCTCCTTATAGATGATCCGTGTAGAGGTATCTCAAAATAGCGATAGGCGGATTAAACGGTTATTAGAGGAAGATCAGCCATGGATAATTCTGGGGTAGCTTTTGGATGCCGTCGGTGACTCGTCGGTTGATTCATCTTCGGCTTTTAATGAAAGGGATACAGATGGAGATTTCATCTCTTGTCCCATCCGCCTTGAGATTGATTTCTATGTTTCTCAGATTAAACTGAGGGTATTTCTCAAAGACCCTGATTAAATCATTTTGCAGTTGCTCGGTGAAATTGGACGGAAGTCCCCTTCTCTCGTAAGAAAGCACCATGGTAAGCCTTTCTTTTGCGACGTTAGCGGATCTATCTCTCTTTAAAAATCCAAATATATCGAGTATGGACATAACTATCCCCCTAAGATTCGACTAAAAAAGCCCTTCTTCTCTTCAAGCTCCGTAAACGGGATATCCTCGCCCTCCAGCCTCTTAGCCACATTCCTGATCGCTTTTCCCGCTCGTGAGTTTTCTGAAAGAACGATGGGTTCTCCTTTGTTCGTGTAATCAACCATCTTTTCTTCATCCGGAACGATCCCGATTTTTGGTATGTGAAGGATCTCCTCCACATCGTCAACGGAAAGCATCTCCCCCTTCTTGACCTGATGGAGTTTTATTCTGTTTATAATGAGCTTTATGTTATCCTTCCCCATGGATTCCATAAGCCCGATTACCCTGTCTGCATCCCTTACGGAAGAGACCTCCGGGTTTACAACGACAAGAACCTCGGATGCCGGAGCAGCGGCCGTTTTGAATCCACCCTCTATACCGGCGGGTGAGTCTATAAGCACGTAATCGAAATTCCATCTGACCTTCTCCACTATGTTCACCATCTGTTCCGGTTTAACCGAGTCTTTGTTCTTCGTTTGTGCCGCCGGCAAAAGGTAGAGGGAAAAACCCCTCTTGTCCCTAACGAATGCCTTCTCCGGTGCAACTGCCCCTTCGACAACATCGACAACGTCATAGACTATCCTGTTCTCTAATCCCAGGATCATATCTAGGTTCCTCAGCCCTATGTCCGCGTCTATGGTTAGAACCCTCCTTCCCATTGAAGACAGGGCCGTCCCTAGATTCGCTGTTAGAGTCGTTTTTCCAACCCCGCCCTTTCCCGATGTGACAACGATAACTCTAGCCATATTCGTTTACCCCTTATGATGCTGGATTTTTTCTATGTAAATCCGGTTGTCCCTCACAAAGGCCTTCTCAGGGTATTCCGGAGCCTCCGTATCATCCGGCGATCTAGTGAAGAAGCTGCCTATTCTGAGCTGTTGAGGCCTGAGTTTTAGGGCCATGACAATCGCCGACTCGTCGCCGCTTGCCCCTGCATGAACGATTCCCCTTGCGGTTCCCATTATGATTATATTCCCCGAGGCGATAACGTAGGCGCCAGGGTTCACATCTCCTATTATCAATACGTCTCCGTCGTGTTCTATTCTTTGACCACCCCTTAGGGTTTTATTTATGACCTGTAAGGATTTCTTCTCCCTTATCTCGTCGAGGTTTTTCCGCCCTTCCTTTTCCCTGGTATCTGACGATCTATATCCTAAGAACCTGGTATTATATCTTTTAAGTACGTCTTCAAATCTCTGTTTGTCTTCTTCTGTCATATCGAAATCGTTAAAATCGATTACGGTCATAGAGCCTTTAAAGAAGGTGGAAGAGAGCTTCTCCTCGAGTTCGTCCAGGTTTTCTTCTATCGTTTTATCCTTGTCTAGCTTTATGAGTAGGGCCGGGACCGTTACCCCTTTTATGATTATTCCCATTTCACTTCTCTTATGTCCTTTAAAATCAGATATAATGTTTATCATATATTCATAACTAAAACAAGGAACCGTTATCCTGATACCGGTCTTCCCGGTTACCAGATACTCAAGTGGATTTCCTTATGACCCGGGTTTTAATGATGTGCTCTTTTGGTCTCATAGACACTTACGCTTGACGACGGCTCTAACTCAGCTAAACTCTTTTCCGTATCTGGAAGATGGGCCGACGTAGCTCAGCGGTAGAGCAGCGCACTCGTAATGCGCAGGCCAAGGGTTCAAATCCCTTCGTCGGCTCCAGTGATTCCAAGGGGTTACGATTCGCCTTCTATTTTTTCTTTCCTTCGTGTAACGGATTTGTTAGAATCTCTTGATCGTTAATAAAGGCTGTGGGATCGGCACTAAATGTTTTATACACCTACTGAAAAATCTCGGCTCAAAGAGCCGGTAAAACTAAAAGGTGCTGTAAGAGATTTAACTTAGTTGTGGGAGGATAGTATGCCGAGTTTATTCGATGTTTTCTGGTTATTCTTTATCATCGCTTCTCTTCAACCGGTTATTCAAAAGAGGTTGCTAGATGCAACGAGACGGCGACTGATTTCAAGGATCGAACGTAAAAGGCAATCCAGGGTTATTCTCCTAGTGCATCGGCAGGAAACAATGGGGCTTTTGGGGTTCCCTATATTTCGTTATATAGATATTCAGGATTCTGAGGAGGTTATACGGGCTATCAATATGACTGATCCTGAGCTACCTATAGATCTCGTATTGCATACACCCGGAGGGCTTGTTATCGCCTCTTTGCAAATAGCACGGGCAATTAAAAAACACAAGGGAAAGGTAACGGCTTTTATCCCTCATTACGCTATGTCCGGAGGAACCCTCATTGCTTTAGCTGCGGACGAGATAGTAATGAGCCCACATGCGGTGTTAGGACCGGTGGATCCACAGTTGGGTGAATACCCTGCGGCATCCATTAAGAGATTGGTCACGGAGAAACCGATCGATAAGATAGATGACAGGACCTTGATCTTGGCTGATATGGCCGATAAGGCTTTGAAACAGCTATATGAGGCCCTCAAGGAGTTACTCGCAGACAGGTATACGGTAGATAAGGTTGAGGAAATCGCTCGTATTCTTTCTCAAGGAACGTGGACGCATGACTATCCCATAACATTTGAAAAGGCTAAGGAACTCGGATTTAATGTAAGTTCAGAAATGCCTGTGGAGTTCTTAGAACTCATGAGTTTATATCCACAGCCAGTGCATCGACAGCCTACAGTTGAGTATGTTCCACTACCGCGACATAGGGAAGAATACAAGTAACGGTTTGGATTTATTACGAGTCCTCTTAACGAGTGGCACTAGCAATGTCTGGTAAACCTATATTCAATTGACACAGCTCCAAATCACTACCGCATCCGCAACCGAGGAGGCCTTATCAGGGGTTTTCGCATGTATGGCTTCCATTATCTCTTTAACGTATTCCAACGACTGGGGCTCTTCTGTACTTACCAGCATTTCGCTCCTAGTATCGCACCTCTTCTTTTCCCAATATTGAAGCATGGAAATAAACCTAATACCCCGATTGGCTAATCGCTCTGCCAAACCCACTCCACCAAGGGGCTCCGAATTCCATTTAACCTCTTTCATCGCATGGAAGTTACCAACCAGTACCAGAATAGGTGTACCATCCATCATACCTAAGACCTCCTTTTCCATCCACTCGTCTCGATCCATTGGAACCGTATCGGGTTTGTCAATGGCTCTGACTTTAAGGCATTTCCCCTGCCTTATTTGATCCCTAAAAGAGGCCAGCATCTTACGGTACCCCGGATGGTCAATGAAGCCGTTTAATGGGATTCGGGAGATGGAAACCCTATTGCTGAGAGCCCTCTCTAATATCGGCTGCTCGTGTGAAGGGATCTCTAGCCCCACCATGAGGCATTTTCCATCTTGGATGTATTCTGTTACGGTCTTGACTACTAACTGAGCCGATTCCGGGCGGCGATGTGTCTCTCCGATAATAACCAATTTCCCGTCTTCTAAGAGCCTGCCTAATGACAGACCATATGTGGGATTAAGATCGAAAATCGAGAGCAAAATAAGTAGTAGCATAGAAAGTCCAAATCGTTTAAAACCGAGATCCTATTACTCTGGCCTATTTAATATACAGAAGGGGTTCTCTCTAGTTTAAATCTTTAGTCTAATCTAATAGGAAGACAAAGTCCATTTCCCGTAATGTCAACCAGCCCTTTTCCATTAGCCCGGATGCCCATCCTGTGTTGACACGGGATAATTTTGGATTTAACTATTCAAGGGTCATAAAAATCACGATTGCTTATCGTGTATTCTATATATTATATTCTGACCTAATATGGATCTCACAAAGGGTACAAGGGATGTTCGGTGAATCAAAGAGGGCGGTGTTTTTCGATTTCGGAGATACGCTGGCTTCAACTAACCCGTCTTATCTGATTAGAATCGCAATGGCGATGAGAGAGATTGGGTACTCTGTTTCGGATAGGGATTTTGAGATAGCCTACTTAAAGGCGGATTACGACGTTTACAGGAGGTATAAGGCCGAAGGAGGAATCACTCCAAAGGAATACGGCGAGTGGTTTTTCCCCATCCTCTGCAGGTACCTTTCTCTTGAAGGTGATCCCAATCTCATACGCGCAAGAACGAGGGAGGCTCTAAGGGGAATAAAATTCGATAGAGCCCCGCTTCCAGGGGCAGTTGATCTCCTCCGTCTTTTAAAGGAGTGCGGTTTTATTCTGGTGATAGTATCGAATAACGACGGGAAGACGGAAGAGAAGTGCGAGGAGGTGGGAATCAGGGGATACTTTGACTTTATAGTGGATTCAACGAATCTGGGCCTTGTAAAACCGGACTCCCGCATATTCCACTTTGTTCTTGAGAAGCTGAACCTATCCCAAAGAGAAGTGGTACACGTAGGGGACCTCTACGGCTCCGATGTGATGGGGGGGCTAAACGCTGGTTTGGATGTCATATGGTTAAATACCAGGCGTATCGAGAAACCGAATGGTACTCGGGTTGTTACGGTTTATGGACTAGAGGGTATAAGCGATCTACTGGAATTAGATAGATATAGATAGGATTTAAAGGCATAAGGGGACGGATCCTTAAGGATGGTCAGAAACCCATCCTCTGACTTTACTGGTTTATCTAGTCCCTTAGAAAAACCTCTACACCTCCTATACTCTTTACCCATTCTCCCAGTTGCCTGAGCCCTTCCTCGAGTCCTATGACGGGTTCATAGCCCATATCCCTCCTGGCTCTTTCAATACTGTACGTTCTACTCCCCGCAAGTGCCGCAACGGCAAATCTGGTTAGAACCGGAGGCCTTTTAGACCCCGATATCCGGGCACACAGCTCGAGAAAAGAGGCTAATCCGTAGGCAATGGAATAGGGAATGGATAATCTGGGAGACCAATCTATCCCGACTGCTTTAAGGAGCCTGGATATGAAAGCCAAGTGTTCTATCTTCATGCCGTCGTTTACGAAATAGATCTTCCCCGCTGCATTCTCGCTAGCACTGGCGAGGATAAGCGCCCGAACCAGGTTCTCCACGTGACAGGGCGAGACTAGGCTATTCCCCCTTCCTACGGAGAGAAGAATCCCCTTTTTTGCGGCCTTCGCCAACCTGGGAAGGATGACCATGTCCCCTGCTCCCCACACCCCCGATGGCCTTATTATAACGGCTTCCAAACCGGTATCCCTAAAGAATCCCATTACGGCTCTTTCCGCCTCCGCTTTCGATTCGTTGTAGTGGTTGTTATAGCTTTCTGGATACGGGTAGCTTTCGTCTATGTCTATCATATCGCGAACACCCCAGAAATCGTACTTCCATAGGACGCCCGCTGTGCTCATGTATACGAATCTTTTTACACCAGATTCCTTGGACGCTATTAAGAGGTTTCTCGTTCCCTCTACGTTTATCTTGTAAAACTCCTCTCTTGGTCCCCAATCCGAGACCATTGCCGCGAGGTGGTAGACGACATCCCCCCCTTCTGTTAACTCGTTGAAGGAATCCGGGTTGGAGAGGTCTCCATAACACAGCTCAACGCCCATTTTTTTGAGCCCTTCGATCTTGCTTGTCCTTCTAACCAGGCATCTCACCCGGTGACCCCTGGCGATTAGATCGGCCACGAGTCTTCCCCCTATAAACCCTGTCCCTCCTGTTATGACCGCTTTCATTCTCTCAATCCGTTTCCTTCAGTTATAATACCTAGTGATGGCTATTATACCTTTTCAAAGTGTGTATCGTTATATATGAGCTAAAGGGGGTTATAATCGTCGAATCTACAATCACCTGGAGGGTATGATGATCTCATACGAGGCCTATAGGGTATTACACGTCTTTGGGGTTATGCTTCTTTTGCTTTCTTTAGGAGGGTATTTGACGCTAGCGATTAGTGGATCGGAGAGGGGTAGGAGGCTTGTCGCTATAACGCACGGCGTATCCCTTCTTATAATACTGGTTGCGGGATTCGGTTTGCTGGCTCGCCTTGGGTTCTCCAGTATGGGAGGGTGGCCACTTTGGATTTGGATCAAGTTCTCTATATGGTTGGTACTTGCCCTTATTGTTGTTCTTATAAGAAGGGTACCGGGACTCGCACCTGCCTTATGGTTTCTAACACCGGTTCTGAGTGCCATTTCGGCTTATATGGCGGTTTATAAAGTGGTTTTTTAATAAAAGGGAAACCCCCTGTGTCTTCCCTATATTACATGTGAACACCGGGATTATTCCTATAGATGTGGAGGGAGGGTTAGGGCTATGCAAAACCGTAATATAGATGAGGCCTGGAGATACCATAACGCCACCAAGCACCCCGGAATGCCCCATCATTATTTAGACTGGGATAACCAGCCAATTCCGTTTAAGATATATACCAAGCTTGACCCGATTGGAATCCCCGAAGGTCCGTCTTTAACGGGCGTTTCGGCTCTAACCGCTATATCCACTGTCTTAACGAGTGGAGGCACCCAATGCACCCCGGATCTAAGAACGCTGGGGCGTTTACTCTTCCTCTCGGCGGGCATAACAAAGAGGATTAGGTATCCAGGGGGCGAGTTTTATTTCCGTGCAGCGGCTTGTACAGGGGCCCTCTATCACATCGATCTCTACATCGTGACGGGCGATATAGAGGGACTCGATGCCGGCCTCTATCATTTCGGACCGCACGATTTCTCATTAAGAAGGCTCCGTAAAGGGGATTTTAGGGGTATCCTTGTGGATGCGACCGGGGAGGAGCCGACGATACGTATGGCTCCCATAACTATCGTATGCACGACTACGTTTTGGCGGAATTCCTGGAAGTATCAGTCCCGCGCCTACAGGCACGCCTTCTGGGATAACGGTACTATCCTTGCAAATCTCCTCGCCGTGGCTTCTGCATACGGGGTTCCTGCGGGTATTGTCTTGGGGTTTGTGGATCAAACCGTTAACGAACTGCTCGGTCTAGACACCAAGCGCGAGGTGGCCATAAGTCTCGTCCCACTTGGAAACACGGGATGTCCAATCCAAGGCAGGCCTGAAGGGATTGATACTATAGGCTATGAGACCATGCCCCTATCCAAAGAGGAGGTGGACTATCCAGAGATAAGGGCGATTCATGCGGCCTCTTCCTTAACCGATAGGGATGAGGTTGCATCTTGGAGGGGGATAACCATAGATACCGAGCCACCTGAACCCCGTGGTAGGCTATTCCCTCTGGATGTCACGGGTGATGAGGACGTGAGTCGTATTTCAGACACCATAGAGGAGACTATTCTAAGGCGCGGGTCTACAAGGCGATTTGCACGCGTGCCAATCACATTCGGACAACTCTCGAACATCCTCTACAGGGCCACTCGAGGGATCCCAGCGGATTTCCTCTTGCCGTTTGGTTCTACTCTTAACGACATATACCTCATTGTAAACGACGTTCAGGGAATACCAGGAGGAGCCTATTTCTACCATCCTCGCTATAATGCACTTGAACTACTAAAGGAAGGCGATTTTAGAAGGGAGGCGGGACATCTCGGTCTTGGTCAGAGGATACCGGCTGACGCCAGTGTAGACGTCTTCTTCCTCTCGGATTTAAACCGGGTACTTGAGGGATTCGGTAATCGTGGTTACCGAGCCGCCCAGCTTGAGGCGGGGATCCTAGGAGGGAAGCTCTATATTGGGGCCTATGGGCAGTGGCTTGGTGCAAGCGGGCTTACTTTTTTCGATGACGACGTGACCGACTTCTTCTCCCCCCACGCCGCGGGGAAGAGTACCATGTTTCTCGTCGCACTCGGCAGATCGGTGAAGAGGGGTTAGTGTGTTACAGAGAATGGTCTTTATAGCGGATTTATTCTAAATTGTCCGGAATCTCCCTTTTGAGAACGCCTATAAAAGGCAGGTTTCTATACCTCTGTTCATAGTCCATACCGTATCCAACCACAAACCCATCCTGTATCTCAAACCCCAGGTAGTGGATGGGCACTTCTACAGTCCTCCTTGCCCTTTTATCGAGAAGAACACAAACGCGGATATCCAAGGGGTTTCTCTCCCTTAACGTCCGGATTATGTAGTCGAGTGTTAAACCCGTATCAATTATGTCCTCCACCAGAATCACGTGTCTATTCTCTATACTCATATCCAAATCCTTTAGGATCCTTACCACACCTGTATGGGTTTGTCCCGAGTAACTGGAAACGGATAGGAAATCAAGGGTAATGGGAATCGAAACCTCCCTCATAAGGTCGCAGAGAAACACTATCGCACCCTGGAGTATCGTAACAAGCACAGGGTTCTTTCCTTCATAGTCGTGGGATATCTCCCTTCCCAGTTCCTTAACCCGCTTTCTTACCTCTCTTTCTGTGATTAGAACCTTGACTACGTCTTTTTCCACTCTCGGGTCCCCCGGAACAGGTCTTTTTAATCTGTACCAGTGACTCTACCGCTGTATCCATATTGGGTTGAACCGTTTTGATCCGCGCACGATGTCCTTTAGCCTTTTAATCCCTTCTGGGGAAAGGCCGAAGCCATCTACCTCCGATTCGAGGTCTTCTAGCGTGCCGTAACCACCGAGATAGCCGTTTACCCGTGCTGTAGCGGTTGATGCGACGAAGTCCTCCATATCGGGGTATATGAGCCTAAACTCTTTCATGAATTCCGGCTCCCCTTGAAGGTAGTACTTCTGATGGTAGTACTCGGCTATATAAAACCCGGTAAATGGGATTATCTCGGTGGATATCTCCGTTTTTAACCTGGCCGTCACACGGTCTTTAACCTCTCTGGCCAGCTTCTCCTGTTCATCGTCGTGAAAGAAGACAGCAGACATGTATTGCCGTTTCCACGCCCTATCCTGTGGACTATGACCGCCCCAAAAAACCCAGAGCAGTTTCTCGTAGGAGATCCGGTCGGGATCATAATCGACCTCAACCGTCTCTATGTGATCGCCCAGGTTATCATATGTAGGATCCTTCAGGGTGCCGCCTGAGTAACCAACCCTTGTACGCACGACCCCCTTTATACATCCGAATAAGGCATCCGGGTCCCAGAAACAGCCAAGAGCGAAGGTTGCCGTCTTGGTCTTTGTCGGTGCGAGGGCGTCTACTGGCGGTATCTTGGTGGGATCTTCTATAAGCCCCATGATATTTCCTCATTAGAAATATACTCGAAATCTTTAGGCAAAGCCATTTTGAATAGGCTCTTAAATTGGGCAACGATCCCTCTTCATCATATAGATCCCTGAGGAGTCAATTCGTTTTCTTGACATCGAATAGTTCTAACAATATCATATTTTTTTATTTGGAGGCTTTAGAATATGACGAGGTTTACAAGAACCGTTCTTTCAATATATACACTTCTTTTTCTCATCGCTTTTGCCTTCCTGGACCGGGATGCAAAGGCTGGTGACCTTGGATCGCTGGCGGAGCTCGTTAAGAGGTTAAAGCCGTCTGTAGTGAATATAAGCACGACGAGTGTCGTTAAAGGAGGCCCCTTTTCATTTGGTTCGCCTTTCGAATCGCCGTTTGGAGGTGGAGAGAACGATCCATTTGAAGAGTTTTTTAAAAGGTTTTTCGGAGATATGCCCCAGGGAGAGTTTAGACAGAGGGGGCTTGGCTCTGGATTTATTATAAGCGAGGATGGTTACATTATAACGAACAATCACGTCGTCGAGAAGGCGAGCGACATCGACGTGATCCTAGAGGACGGAGAGAAGTATAAGGCCGATGTTATAGGAAAGGATCCGAAAACCGATCTTGCGCTTCTTAAGATTAACCCCAAGCACAGGCTACCTGCAGTTGCTTTTGGAAACTCGGATGCCCTTGAAATCGGGAATTGGGTCGTTGCGATAGGAAACCCATTTGGATTAGGGCATACGGTTACAACTGGAATAGTTAGCGCAAAGGGCAGGTCTCTTGGATTAGGTGCATATGATGATTTTATTCAGACGGATGCCGCCATAAATCCCGGAAACAGCGGTGGACCGCTTTTTAATCTTGACGGTGAGGTAGTCGGCGTAAATACCGCTATTATTGCCGGAGGACAGGGAATAGGGTTTGCTATACCTATTAACATGGCAAGGTATGTGGTTGAACAGCTTAAAAGCAAGGGAAAGGTCGTTCGGGGTTGGTTAGGGGTTCTGGTACAGCAGATAACGCCTGAAATAGCCGAGAGCATGAATCTCAAGGAGCCGGAGGGGGCATTAGTTGCGGATGTAACCCCTGGTGGACCCGCGGATAAAGCCGGAGTGAAGAGGGGAGATGTGATACTCGAATTCAATGGGAATAGGATCAAGGATATGTCTGAGCTTCCCAAATTGGTTGCGGCTACCCCTCCTGGAACAAAATCGCGGTTGACATTCGTGGATAACGGAAAAGAAAGAACCGTGGAGGTAAGGCTCGGAGAGCTTCCCGAAGAGACTGCAAGATCCACCAGTGGGGCTGGACGGGAAATCGAGCGGAATCTGGGTCTCGTTGTTCAGGAAATAAGCCCCTTAATACAGAGACGCCTCGGTCTAGAGGATTCCGAGGGTGTCATAGTGACGGACGTAGAACTGGGAAGTACCGCCTGGGAGGCTGGACTCCGTAGAGGGGATGTGATCCTTGAGATAAACAGAAAACCCATAAGAACCCTCGACGAATACAGGAAAGCCATAGACTCGACCAGAAGGGGGGAGAACGCGCTTTTACTCGTAAGAAGGAATAAAAACACGATCTATGTTGCCCTCAAGATCGAAGGAGGAAACGATAAAGGCTGAACAGAGACTGAGAGAGCTTGGAATTGAGATCCTTCAAACCCCCGCGCCACTGGGCTCCTATAAACCCGCCGTTATCTCCGGAGATCTAATTTTTATCTCTGGTCAGCTTCCCATAAAGGAGGGGAGACTCTTGTATAAGGGGAAGGTGGGGGCAGAGGTTTCTGTTGAGGAGGGAATGGATGCGGCAAGGATGGCCGCAATAAACGCCATTTCCATAATGAAAGGTGAGCTTGGCGACCTAGATAGGGTTAGAAGAATAGTAAAGGTTACGGGATACGTTTCAAGCGCTTCTGGCTTTGATATGCAGGCAAGTGTGGTAAACGGTGCATCTGATCTCTTCTATCAGGTCTTTGGAGAAGAGGGCCGTCATGCCCGCGTCGCTGTGGGCGTTTATGAACTCCCTCTTGGTTCTCCTGTAGAGATAGAGGTTATCGCAGAGATTTTCCTCCTAAAAATTTGATTAATCAATGTTATCGGAGGGAAAGTATGAAACCCACAGAGGCGTATATAAAGGCAAAATACGAATATAAGATAGTTTTTACAAGCGAAAAAGAACCGGCATCTCAACTCGGGATAACCGAGATATGGAAAGGTGGTTAAGGTATTTGGAAGGATCATTGCCTTGTTGCAACCATCACGACTCTAAAGGGATGCGCTATATTACTGTGGCTAAAATTAAAGGAGTTTTTATTTACTCAGATTATCCGTCAGAGTCATTATCAATCGCCAAGATAATTAGTTACCTGAAGAACTATGAATTCTCAGTCCAAGACCGAGGGAACCTCTTTGAATTCCTAGGTCTCAGTCAAGAAGAAATCCTAGAGTTAGCGAGAAGAATCGTAGGTGCGAGGGTTCTAGACCTCTCTACACCCCTTGACGAGATCCGCGAGCCGATTTATGGGGAGGTCGATATCGAATTGAGGAGGGTTAAGGGAAGGGCGAGTTCCCTCGGAGTACTCTATGATGGGCTCTGGCTTCAGAGGATCCTTTATAAGATGATAGCGGAGAAATACCCAAGTGAATCTGAGGACGGGTTTATTCACGTGATCTTTACAGGAAGGCTTTTTGGGACGTTTGAGACGAAAAGATACCATGCAAGGGTAATACTCACGGGGGTTCCATCTTTAATCTCAACCTCTGGAATAGTGGAAGCCCCTGCAAGACCAAGGGAGTACTACTGGTTAAAGGCCGGATTCATACGTGGAGGAAAAGACGTAAAAGATCTCGATCTCATATACAAGGGAAGATTCATTCAGTACGATGACCCGAGAATCACCGAGGTCTTAGGTTCCTATGCCCTTCAGGCCGTTTTTTACGGGCTTACCGGGAATCCCTTCTGTAATAACCCGTCCTGTTGTCTCTATAACTCCCACTGGCAGGAGGAGGTCTTAAAGGCTCAATTTGAAGGAAAGCTATGCGAGGAACACAGGAGAACCCTACTGGAGAACCAGTGAGGATAATTCAGTGTGGTATAAGTAGGAACGTTCGATTGAACGTCCCTACTTATACTTAAGCTCTGGCTTGTTCCTGGAGTATGCTTATAGCGACCTCTGCCGCCTTTTTTCCTGAAAGGAGCATCCCACCAAATGTTGGTCCCATTCTTGGAAGCCCGTATGTGCTGTTTACAGCCATTCCACAGACGATTAGACCCGGATGGACCTCGCCCGTGTATTCGACAAGTGCGTCCTCTGATCTCTCTACCCACATGGAGCCGTGACCGGGGAGCTTCTTAAAAAGCCCCTGTTTCGCTAATCTGGAAACGAGGTAGGCGTCATGACCCGTGGCGTCTATTACGAGTTTTGATTCAAGCGCGATCGGATCAAGACAGGTGATTTCTTTCGGCATATTTGAGATGGGGGTCCAGTTTACGACTACTCCCGCCACCCGACCGTTTTCCCTGTAAACTAGGTCGTCAAACATGGTCATATTTGCGACCTTCACTCCTGCCTCGCACATGGTCGCTATTAGCTTTGAGCAGGCGTAGGGGCCGTCTGCAACGTAAAGACCGTCTGAGACCTCTTTGTATGGAACCTCTATTTCGTCAAGCACCTTTTGTCCTGGGTCCCTTACAGTGATTTTATTCATTAGGTATCCACCAATCCAGAACCCACCGCCAAGGTAGTTCATCCTTTCAACGAGGAGGACCTTGAATTTCTTCTTTGCGATGTCTTTTGCAGCAACGAGACCGCTCGGACCTCCGCCTACCACTATCACATCACTTGTAACGTACTCGGAGAATTCCTTAGAAAACTCGTCCACTATGGCTCTTGTAATCTCTTTTTCACCCACGGGTGCGAAGAGTCTTTGCTTTTCCGCCATAACTAAAACTACCTCCCTTTAACAGACTTACTCACCTTAGGTTAATCTATCACAAATACCCTAGTCGTCAATAGCGACCGTCTGCTGATATCCTGTTCCAAAATGTCTCTGGTGTTGATAAGACCCTAGTCAGTTATGGATTTATAGGTTAACTTTATACGGCTTAAAAAACGGATTCTTAGGAGGCAAATGCAATGAGAGGAGTCTTATTAAAATCCATGTGTGTTTTCTTGTTTGTTATAGCGTCCCTTGCTTTTAGTCTGGAAATGGCATTCGCCGGGTTTATAATGGAGCAGGTGAGCTACAAGAAGGGTGAGGCTGAAAAGAGAAAGGGAAGGATATTCATTAGTAAAAATAGAATCAAGTTTGTCGAAGAGCAGAACGGGCAGGCGGTGGCGATATTCGATCTAAACACAGGAGAGATGGTTCAAATAGATAACGAGGGAAAGAGATACATAATTACGACTCCGGAAGAGTATTTTAAATTCATTCAGGATATGACCGATAGGATGAAGGCCGACTTAGAGAAGCAGCTCTCTAAGCTTCCACCAGACCAGAGGGCTAAGGCCGAGGAGATGATGAAGGCCCAGGGGATGAAACTCCCCGGAGAGGGAACACTGCCCAAGAAGGTGAGCCTCAAGAAGACGGATGAAAGCAGAGACATCGCGGGGTATAGATCCAATAAGTATGAGATCTATGAAGACGGAAAGCTAAGTGAGGAGATATGGATAAGCAAGGACATCGGTTTAGACGGGGAACTCGATATGAAGAAGATGGCGAGTTATATGAGTGAGATAAAAAAGATAAGTGAAAAAGCGGGGTTAGGGTATTCCGGTCTGGATGAGCAAGAGAGGGTACTTAAAGAGATTTACGAAACTGGTTTTCCTACTAGATCCGTGGATTACCTCTCTGACGGCAGTGCTTATATCGAGGAGATAGTCAGGGTTAACAAGGCCGATCTATCGGATGGCGAATTTCAACCCCCTGCAGGCTATAAGAGGATTACCCTTCAGGAAATGATACAACCCGGCAGATGAAAATGACGAGGGGTTCAAAGTCTGAACCCCTCGTCATCACTCCTCTTCTTTTACTACATTGACTTTAATATTAGCAACGACATTGGGATGGAGTTTTATACGGACATCGTAGGTTCCAAGTGCCTTAATCGGGGCATCTAGGTCGATGTCCTTTCTCGAGATCTCGAATCCAAGTTTGGCAAGGGCATCCGATATGTTCTGAGATGTCACGGATCCAAAGAGCCTGTCTTCCTCTCCCGCCTTTGCGTGTATGGTACAGGAAACCGCCTGAAGCCTGGCCGCTAGTGCCTCGGCCTCTGCCCTCGCTTTTTCCTCCTTTTTCTTTAGAGCCTGTCTCTGCTGTTCCCAGAGCTTCAGATTCCCGGGTGTGGCTTCGATAGCCAGTTTCCTTGGAAGAAGGTAGTTTCTAGCGAGTCCCCTTTTTACCTCCTTTATTTCCCCCTTCTTGCCGAGCGTTTCAACGTCGTCTATAAGGATTACCTTCATATTATCCTCCCGATTCTATATGGTCGAGGTAGGGGCGATTCATGAGTCGCCCCTACGATTGCGTTCTAGTGAAGAACCGTGAACGGAAGAAGGGCCATAACGCGTGCACGTTTTATCGCGGAAGAGATCTCCCTTTGATGATATGCACAGAGTCCTGTGGTTCTTCTTGGCACTATCTTCTTCCTTTCGGTTATAAACTGTGAGAGAAGATCGACGTTCTTGTAGTCTATCTCACTGGATTCGGTGCAGAACTTACAGACCTTCTTTCTCGTGAAAAACTTCTTTTCCTTTGTTGTTTCCATTCTTGCCTCCCTAATAGGACTGTGTTTCTGAAACGGATGTGTCTTTTAAAGCCGACTCTTCCTTTATCCTTACCGTTACGAACCTGAGTACCTCGCTGTTAAAGAAGTTTAGGTTCTTTTCTATCTCGGCCACTACGCTTGGAAGGGCCCTGTAAACCAGTATGTAGTAGATCCCTTTTGTGTAGTGTTTGATCCTGTAGGCTAGGTTCCTCTCCGCCCATTTCTCGGATTTAAGGATCTCTCCCTCATGGTTTGCTATGGTTTCCTTGAGCCTTCCCTGTACCTTGTTTAGTTCCTCCTCCGTAAGGTCTGGCCGCGTAAGGTAGAGCGTTTCATAGTAGTTTAACTTTGGCATTTAAACCCCTCCCGTTTTGGACATCCGACCCTGGGCTTGGAATCCAAGCCCAGAGTAACGGATCTAGATTTTAAACCTAAAATATACCATATCTTTATCTTGAATTTGATAATCCCTGCCCTCTATCCTTAAGAGTCCTAGTTCCCTTACCTTTGCATCTGACCCACATCTTATATAGTCCTCACAGGATACTACCTCGGCTTTAATAAACCCCCTTTCAAAATCGCTATGGATCATTCCTGCGGCCTCCGGTGCCTTTGTTCCGCGTTTTACGCTCCAGGCCCGAAGCTCGACGCCGTTTGTTGTATAAAAGGTAACGAGATCGAGTAACCTGTATGCCGCTCTCACGAGCCTTTTTAGCCCGGATTCGCTAAGACCCATCTCTTTTAGGAATTGAACGGCTTCTTCTTCTGGAAGCTCTGAGAGCTCCGCCTCGAATTTGCCGAATATCGTAACGAGTTCGGTTCCCTCTTCTTCCGCTATCTTTCTCAGGGTTTCGATGTGCACCTCGTTCCCATCTGTCTCCTCAAGATTCGCTACATAAAGAACGGGTTTTGCCGTGAGCAGATTCAGTTCTACGAGTTTCCTCTCTTCTATTTCGCTATGAACCTGAAAACCCCTTGTCGGCTTTCCGCGGGAAAGGTGCTCTTTTAGGCGTTCCAGAAGACCGTATTCCAATTGTGCCTCCTTATTCCCGGATTTTGCTGTCTTTTCAACCTTTCCTATCCTCTTTTCCACCGTCTCTAGATCGGCGAGCAGGAGTTCTAGGTTTATCACCTCAACGTCGCGCTTCGGGTCGACTCTCTCAAAGACGTTGGGCACCTCGGATTCAAAACACCTTACAACGTGAATGAGTGCGTCAACCTCCCTTATATGTCCGAGAAACCTGTTTCCGAGTCCCTCTCCTTGGCTCGCCCCCTTTACGAGCCCTGCTATGTCTATGAACTTGAGTGTGGTGTGGATGACCCTTTCCGGTTTTATAACCTCCGCAAGCCTAAGTAGTGTCTCATCGGGGACGTTAACCACTCCGACATTCGGTTCTATGGTGGTAAAGGGGTAGTTCGCCACAAGCGCCTTTGCCGATGTCAAGGCGTTAAATATGGTTGATTTCCCCGCATTTGGAAGACCTATAATTCCACAACTAAGACCCATGTTTTTAAATAGATTCTAAGTGGTAGCCCTTTTCGATAGCCGATTTCTATATGAGAAGAGGTGCAATTACGAGCGACACGATGGACATGAGCTTTATCAGGATGTTCATAGTCGGTCCTGATGTGTCCTTAAACGGATCCCCAACCGTATCTCCCACAACTGCGGCCTTATGCGGGTCTGAACCTTTTCCACCCATATTCCCAGCTTCAATGTACTTTTTAGCATTATCCCATGCGCCCCCCGAATTTGCCATCATAAGGGCGAGCATTACCCCTGTTACAACCGCTCCGGCGAGGAATCCTCCCAGGGCCTCTCGCCCCAGAATAAAACCTATGATAAGGGGAGATATAACAGCCGTGATCCCCGGTATTATCATCTCCTTTAAGGCGGCATCGGTGCTGATTCCTACGCATGCCGCATAATCGGGTTTCTCCTCCCCGCTAAGGAGCCCCGTTATCTCCCTAAACTGCCTCCTCACCTCTTCTACCATCCTCTGGGCGGTTCTTCCAACTGCTCCCATTGTCAGTGCCCCAAAGAGGAATGGAACCGTCCCTCCTATGAGCATCCCGGAGACTACTTTGCTATTTGTAAGGTCTATCACGTTTAGCCCAACCGCCTTTGTATAGGCGGCAAAAAGGGCAAGCGCGGCAAGCGCGGCGGAGCCTATTGCAAAGCCCTTTCCGATTGCAGCAGTTGTGTTTCCAAGGGAATCTAGCCTGTCCGTGATCCTTCTTACATCCGCTCCAAGCCCTGACATCTCTGAAATCCCTCCGGCGTTATCGGCAATCGGTCCATAGGCATCTACAGACATCGTAATCCCGATTGTCGCAAGCATGCTCACAGATGCGATTCCAATCCCGTAGAGATCGGCACACGCATAAGAGATCCCGATTGCGATTGCGATTGTGATAACGGGGAGGGTCGTGCTTACCATTCCTACAGAGATCCCCGCGATTATGTTTGTTGCGGCTCCGGTTCTGGATGCCTCTGCGATCTTCTTTATAGGGGAACCGGACGTGTAGTACTCTGTAAAAAGACCGATGGCGATCCCCGAGACGAGTCCGAGAACGGCGGCCACATATATCCCTAGCGCCTCTCCTATTGGGATTCTGTCAACGAGTGCCGTTATAAGGACGATGAGGAGAGAGGCTCCGAGGTAGATACCGCCTGCATAGAAGGTCGCCCGTCTTAAGACCAGTTGTGGGTCGAGTTCCTTAAGCCATTCGACACTCCTTCCTCCTATGGCGGATGCGACGGTTCCTATGATTATAAGGACTATTGGAATCGACATCAGGGCTATCTGGTTGCTTTCCCTTTCAGAAGCGATCACGATTGTGGCTATGACAGCGGCAACATAGGACTCAAAGAGGTCTGCTCCCATACCGGCAACGTCCCCTACGTTATCCCCAACGTTGTCGGCAATGGTTGCGGGGTTCCTGGGGTCGTCTTCTGGGATTCCGGCCTCCAGCTTTCCTACCAGGTCCGCTCCGACATCCGCTCCCTTCGTGTATATACCGCCTCCCACTCTTGCAAATAGGGCAACGGAGCTTGCACCCATACCGAATCCGCCTATTATACTTGCAAAATCCTTGACAAAAGCGGCAAGCGCCGTGGATTCGGTTGGATTATCGGGAATGCCTATCCCCAGGGCATAGGCTAAGGCGAGTCCGAGAAGACCGAGACCGGCAACAGAAAGACCCATGATGCTTCCGCCCTTAAAGGCAACGGCAAGCGCTTTTCCCTGTCCCTCTGTTGCCGCAGCCTGAGAGGTTCTCGCGTTTGCCTTCGTCGCCGCCTTCATGCCGAAAAAACCGGCGGCCATAGAGCAAACCGCACCCCCTAGGTATGCAACCCCGGTCCATATACCTATAAAGATGGAGAGTAGAAGGAATAAAGCGATCACAAAAACCGCTATTATCCTGTATTCCCTCTTTAAAAAAACCATCGCTCCCTCATGGATGGCTGAAGAGATCTCTCTCATCCTGTCCGTTCCCTCGGGAAGCGATTTTATCTCCCTATAGGTTATATAGGCGTAGCCCAATACCATGATGGCTACTACCGGTCCCAAGAGGGCTGCAATCACCTCTCCCATAAATGTTTTATCCTCCCTAGTTCATTCGCTTAGAGTCCGCTCAACCGATTGTCTTGGACCCGCGGATCTTCTGTTAAATCTGTTCATTGCGCTTTCCACACCCCGAGCGATTATCTCACAGACCGCATCGGCGGCCCTGCCTACAGCCTCTTCTATCACCTTCTTCTCTTCTTTCTTAAAACGTGAGAGTACATGGGTTACGCCCTCGGATCTTTGGACGGGTTTCCCTATCCCTACTCTTACCCTTATGAAGCCGCCGTTCCCAAGTGATTCTATTATGGATTCTATTCCCCTGTGTCCAGCGCTTCCTCCCCCGACCCTTACCCTTAAGCTTCCAATCGACAGGTCCATTTCATCGTAGATGACTATCACGTCCTTAAGCGGTATCTTAAAAAAACTCACCGCCTCCGATACGGCCTTACCACTCCTATTCATGTATGTCTGGGGTTTAAGGAGTATGAGTTTTTTCCCTTCTAATACCGCTTCGCCGTATAGGCTACTGAACCCGGTCTTGTTGAGATTAACCCCAAGCCTGTTTGAAAGCTCATCTACCACCATAAACCCGATGTTGTGTCTTGAAAGGGAGTATTCTTTTCCTGGATTTCCCAATCCGACCACTAGGATCATCGCATGGGCTATTGCTCACCACCCTCCTTGGCCGTAGGCTCGGCTCCAGTCGGGGCCGCTTCCTCGGCCGGGGGTGCGGCCTCTGCTTCTACTGTTGGCGAAAGGATCGTTACCACTGTCTCATCCGGGTCGTGAAGGACAGCGACCTTTTCCGAGATCGTTAGGTCTCTTATGTGTATTGAGTCCCCGATTCCGAGTTTAGATACGTCAACCTCGATGAAGTTGGGAATATCGGTGGGTAAACATTCGATCTCGATCTCTCGAAGTATCTCCTCCAGTATTCCTCCTTCTTTTACACCCTCGGCCTTTCCAGTGATCCTCACCGGGACCTTAACCGTTAACTTCTCTTTCATGAGGACTTCCTGAAAGTCAAAGTGTATGGGCTTACTCGTAAGGTAATCGAACTGGATGTCGCGCAGAAGGGCGAGTTTGGTAATCTCATCGCCGTTCTGCCTTATGTGAATCTCAAGCAATGTGTTCTCTCCCGCCTCTGTAGAAAGGGCTTTCTTAACATCCACTAGGTTTACGGCTATTGGTATTGGCTCGGTTCCCTTTCCATATAGTATGGCTGGAATGGCCCCTTCTTTCCTGATTTTTCTTGCAGCGGTCTTTCCAACCCCTTCTCTTCTTTTTACGAATAAAGTGCTCTGCGCCATGGCTTACTCCTGATCTATGTTTGTTTAGGTAAATCAGATAAATAGAGTGCTAATCGATTCTCCTACGGCTATCCTTCTTATCGCTTCGCCTAGGAGTTCGGCAATGCTAAGGATCTTTATCTTCCTACAGTTTTTCGTTTCTTTCCTTTGTGGAATAGTGTCTGTTATTATTACCTCTTCGAGAAGCGAATCTTCGATCCTTTGGACGGCGTTGCCAGAAAGCACACCGTGTGTACAGCACAAAGTCACGCGCCTTGCGCCCTCCTTTATAAGGGCCTGGGCGGCTTGAACAGCCGTTCCAGCCGTGTCCACGAGGTCATCTATCAAAATCGCCGTTTTTCCCTCGACGTCTCCTATAACGTTCATTATCTCGGCTTCATTCGGAGCTGGTCGCCTTTTATCCGTCATGGCGAGCCCAACATCGAGTCTCTTTGCAAATACCCTCGCCCTTTCCATACCCCCTGCATCTGGAGATACGATGACAATCTCGTTTTTATCGAATTTCTTCTTCAGGTAGTTGATAAGGATAGGAGCCGCATAGAGATGATCAACCGGAACGTCAAAAAAGCCCTGGATCTGCCCGGCGTGTAGGTCCATTGTGACAACCCTCTTTACCCCTGCTTTAGCGATTATATCTGCGACGAGTTTCGCCGAGATGGGTGCCCTCGGCTGAACCTTTCTATCCTGCCTCGCATAGCCGTAGTAGGGAATAACCGCTGTAATCGCCCCCGCAGAGGCTCTCTTTAGGGCGTCCGTGATGATAAGGAGCTCCATTATGTTTTCATTTACAGGAGGACAGGTAGACTGGATGACAAAAACATGGGTTCCGCGAACGCTTTCAGAGATCTCGACGAATATCTCGCCGTCGCTGAACCTCCTGATCTCGGCCTTGCCGGGGGGAACGCCTAGGAATTCACATACCGCCTCTGAAAGGGGAACGTTGGATGTTCCACTGAATATCTTTATAGGTTCCATCTGATTTCACTGAAAATGAAAAAACACCGTTAGCCCTTTTGTAACAAATAAAATATTATAAAATACCTAGAGAATAATGCAAGTTTGATAAAGGGATTTATTAATCGGTTAGAGATCGGCAAGAGGAAGACAGTACGTATGATTCTATCAAATGACAAGGAGAGGGAGTTTATTTCATCCCATAGGGTTGCAAGGATGGCAACCGCGGATAGATCTGGAAGACCGCTAGTTGTTCCAATATGTTACACCTTTGATGGGGGTATCCTATATACCCCGATTGACGGAAAACCAAAACGCGTGCCAGTAGGGGAGCTAAAGAGGATTAGAAACATAACGGAGAATCCAAACGTATCCATTGTGGTTGACGATTATTCTGAGGACTGGACTAAGCTCTGCTACGTGATCATTCACGGAAGAGCCGAACTGATAGAGAGCGGGGAGGAATACCTGAGATCGATAAGGCTCCTATATGAAAAGTATCCCCAGTACGAGAAGATGAACCTTTCCGAGTTAAACCTTCCGGTGATTAAAGTCGTTCCTCATCGAATAGTGTCTTGGGGAGCAATCTAGGAGCCTGTAAGGGATTTTGATCCTCGGTGCCACCCATGTGTTATACTTCTTAAAGACCTCGGTTTCACTGTATCTGTTTGATGGATGAAAGGATGGTTAGAATAGTCGTCTTGGGTTCTGGATTTGGAGGAATGGAGGCCGTGCTTAACCTGGAAAGCCGCCTCCATAAAAGGACTGATGTGGAGATCGTACTCGTAAGCAATCAGAATTATACCCTGTTTACTCCTCTTCTTCCTCAGATCGTCTCTTCGTACATAGAGCCGAGGCACATCATTCAGACAACGAGGGATATAAGGAGGGATAAGAGGTTCAAGTTCATCCGTGATACCGTGGTTGAAATTGACCTAGATCGAAGGATGGTGAGGCTATTAGAGGGCGAGATCTCTTACGATTATCTCGTGATAGCATTAGGGAGTGTTACAAACTACTTCAACATTCCTGGTGCCGATAAGTACACGTTTCCCCTAAAGACACTGGAGGATTCTGCCGAACTGAGGGACCATGTAATCGACATACTCGAACACGCCGATCACGAAGGTGATACGGATCTAAAGAGGGAGATGCTCACATTTGTGATAGTTGGAGGTGGCTATACGGGGGTTGAGCTTACAGCTGAACTAAGGGATTTCATATATAGACAGGCGGTGGGAAAATACCGCGGGATCGATTTTAAGGATGTAAGGATAATACTCCTCGAAGCCGCCGACGAGATTTTGGAAGGGGTCGATCCCTATCTTGCCAAAAGAGCAAGGAGGAAACTCCTTAGAAAGGGGATCGAGATCAGAACCAAAGCCAGAGTTACAAGGTGTTTTGAAGGGGGAGTCGAGGTCAACAATCAAGACGTAGTAAGGTCTCGGATAGTGATTTGGGTAGCAGGCGTAAGGGCAAATCCCGTCTTGGATTCTTTGCCTGTGGGAAAAGGGAGGTTTGGAAGAATCCTCGTTAATAGTTGTTTACAGATCCCTGAGTTTCCCGAGGTCTATGCCGTTGGCGATAACGCCGTGATGGAGAGGGCGAGTCCTGGCAAATCATCCCAGCCCGTCGCCCCGGTTGCAATCGAGCAGGCAAGGGTTGCGGCAAGGAATATAATTAATTCCCTGGAGGGTAAGCCACTTGAAGAGTATTCTTTTACACCTTCCGGGATGCTTGTTTCCCTTGGTATGAACGATGCGGTAATCAATATCAGGGGAATTAGAATCGCCGGTTTCATCGCCTGGATCTTCTGGAACGCCATACATCTGCTTAAACTAGTAGGTCTTAAGAAGCAGATTCAGGTTGCCCTTGATTGGATACTCGCTTCGATATTCCCCAGGGATTCCGCTATAATAAGATCCCCGCAGAGGTGCAATATATGCGCGAAAAGAGCCGGCTCTAAGATGATCATGAGGTCTACAAGTCACAGTCGGTGAGGGAATAGGTATTCGGTCTATAACGCCGTTTTGAGGGAGCGAGATTATGATTAAGGCGGGTGTCGGATGTTCTATCATTGAGGATAGCACCCGGGCAGGGAGGGAGGCGGCTTTACAGGCAATGGAGCGGGGAGGCATGGCTAAGGCCGATTGGGCCATTGTCTTTTGCACGTTTCCCCACAGGGCTAGATACGCAGAGGTACTAAAGTCCATATCGGATATTACCCAAACCACCGATATTACTGGTTGTAGCGCCGTAGGCGTTCTTACCGGTTCAGCGGAGGTTGAAGGGGAACCGGGGATCGTAGTTCTAGCGGTTTCCTCAGATAGCATAAAGGCGACCCCCTTTCTCGTCCCTCATTCTGGGGACGGCGGTATAAAGGCAGGTGTCGAAATCGGGGAACTGTTACTCCCCATCCAAGATGCCAATACACTTCTTGCGCTTTTTCCTGATCCCTTTAGTATCCACCCTGAACTCCTTATGAGGGGAATAGAATCTAAACTCGGGGATGTCCCGATAGTCGGAGCCGCCGCTTCAGAGCATCCGGCCATCGGTGAGACATACGGGTTCTTAGGCAGTAGGGTTTCAAACGGTTCAGTTTCTGGGCTTCTATTATGGGGGGATTTCAGATATAGGATTGGAATCACACAAGGGTGCCAACCTGTGGGATTGCCTTGTATCATCACAAAGGCCAGGGCTAACATCATTTTCGAGCTTGACGGCCGTCCTGCCTTCGAGGTCTTAAGAGAGCAGGTCCCTCGGAGGCTGCTTGAGGACCCTAGAGACACTATGCGCCTTGTTTTTGTGGCTTTTCCTCCAGACCCAGAAGAGAAGGAGATAATAGGTGGAGATTATCTCGTAAGGAATCTTATGGGATTCAATCCTGAAACTGGGGTTATAGGGGTAGCCGAGAACGTAAGGGAGGGGCAGGTTATGACCTTTACCTTGCGTCATCCTATGGTGGCGCGTGAGGACTTAAAGCAGATGCTTGAGCGCTTATCGTCTTTGGGAGAGTTTAACAGGCAACTTAAATTTGGCTTTTATTTTAACTGTTGTGCAAGGGGCTCATCCCTTTATGGATACCAGGGGATCGATACCGCCTATATCACTCAAGCCATAGGGGAGATTCCAATCATAGGGTTCTTTGGAAACTCCGAGTTTGCCCCACTTAGAGGGACGAATCGCCTCTTTACATATACGGGTGTACTCGTGCTAATCTCGGAGTAGATGCGATGTTATGAGAAAGATACGGCTCTTACCTCTTTTCCTACTTCCCTGTGCCTTCTCCTGTACCAATATGAGCCGGGTATCCACGGTGGTAGACCCTAAAAGGGTAGATAGGGAGGATCTAAGAGCACTCCCACGGGCGACTACCCCTGTATATGGATTCAGGGTAACCACCGTTAAAAGTCTATCGGATAGGAAGGATAGAATCGTAAATGAGGTGGACGAGCGGTTTAGGGAGTTTAGCGTATGTATGAATATAAGGGATGACGGTGCAGCGGTTAGACCCTATCTCATATCCGTTGTAGATGGAACCTTTGAATGCGAATACCATGGGGGTAGATGTAACGGCGAATACGACCCGAAAAGGGGGATTATAATCGTTACATATAGGGCCTTTAACAGAAGAGGCACACTACCTCTTCTAAAGCACGAATGGGCTCATGCATACGGGTTTCTCGAATCCGATGATTCGAATCTAGACGAATTGATTAGATGTACCGGGTATTAACACGGGTTACCTATACTGTGGAGGCCTGCTGTAGCTCCCGTCTATAAACATCTCCTTGGCGGGGTCGGTCTGTTTGCCTCTATGTTCCTTTTCGATTTCCTTCTGCACCATGGTTTCATCAAGGGGCTTATAGGTGTACTCTACTTTCGTCAGATTGTTGGCTGGGTTTGTGCTGAGAACGATCTTGAGATCTGGTACATGCCATGT
>CAZWVA010000034.1:13850-29161 GCA_964636885.1 uncultured Spirochaetia bacterium | reverse complement strand
TATTAGAACGTTCCTCCCCCTCGGCCCCAACGTCGCCTTTACCGCATTTGCCAGTTTATCCACACCCTTTAAAATCGATTCTCTTGCAGAAAAACTAAAAGCGATTTGTTTAGCCGCCATTTCTAACACCTCCTTAAAAGATTTTTGTCACTCTATTACAGCCAAAACCTCGTTTTCGTCTAGGATTACATACTCTTCGCCCTCGAGTTTAATATCGGTTCCCCCGTATTTGCTAAAGAGTATCCTGTCTCCCTTCTTTACCTCCAAAGGAACGACCTTTCCACCATCCAGGATCCGCCCCGTACCTATGGCAATCACCTCCCCTTCCTGTGACTTCTCTTTAGCCGTGTCGGGGATAACGATTCCCCCCTTTGTCATTTGGGGAGCGTCTATTCTCTTGACCAAGATCTTATCGTGAAGTGGTCTTATGTTCATGGGATCTTACCTCCTGGGTTAAAACATTAGCACTCCCCTGGGGGGAGTGCCAAGTATAAAATACGCACTGATTTTAAAGTGTCAAGAGTAGAGTCCAGCATTCGCCGGAGGTATCACCAACCCGAAACCCGTGAATGCCTAGAAATCGACCTCAAAGGCGTTTCTTATTATTCTGGCCTCCTCGGTTTTTAGATCAACCGAGACCACGTCAAAACGCATGTCCCGCGATTCGATCCTCCTCTTTCCCAGGTAAATAACGGCTACAGTCCAGAGCTTTTTCCGCTTCCAATGTGTCACCGCTTCTTCTGGAAATCCGAATCTGTCCGATGAACGGGCCTTGACCTCTATAAAACAGATAACCCCCTTATCTTCCGCTATTATATCAATCTCACCCTGCCTGCACCTAAAGTTTTTCTCGATAATACGGTACCCATCTTTTTCTAAGGCCTTGCAAGCGATTTCCTCACCTTTTTGTCCGAGGGTTCTTCTATTCATGATGCAGGATGGATGATGCAAGATACAGGATAAATGTAGAACTTCAAGCATCGTGCATCATTTACCCCCTAACTTCCCTTTAATCTCAATGAGCTTTGAAAGCGCCTCAATAGGACTCATAGAAAGGGGGTCGAGTCTCTTTATATCTTCTAAGACTTCCCTATCTTCTTCTGTCTCTCCTCTATTTTCAAAAAGGGTAAGCTGTCCGCCCCGAATCGAACCCCCAAGGTTTGACTGGGCCTTTTCAAGATTGGAAAGAACCTTTCGGGCCACCTTAATAACCCTCTCCGGAATACCGGCTAGCCTTGCCACCTGGATCCCATAGCTGTGACTTGCAGCCCCAGGAATGAGCTTCCTGAGAAACACGATCCTTTCCCCGTCTTCCTTTACAAAGACATTATAGTTTTTCACCCTCCTCTTAGATAGAGCGAGTTGAGCGAGCTCGTGGTAATGGGTTGCAAAAAGCGTTCTACACCCCAAATCGTGCAAAAATTCGGCCACGGCCCAGGCTATACTCATTCCATCAAACGTGCTTGTACCTCTACCTATCTCATCGAGGATAACGAGGCTCTTCGATGTGGCATTCCTCAGTATATAGGCCGTTTCTACCATCTCGACCATGAACGTTGATTGCCCTCTGGCCAGGTTATCGGAGGCTCCAACACGAGTAAAGAGTCTATCGACTATACCGACCTTTGCCACCTTCGCGGGAACAAAACTCCCCATCTGCGCCATAAGGACTATTAGGGCAACCTGTCGTATCAGTGTGGATTTGCCTGCCATATTGGGGCCAGTAACTATAAGGAACTGGTTTTCCTCTAGGTCGAGTCTTACGTCATTGGGGACAAACCTCTCTCCCAGATCCATCCTTTCTACCACAGGATGGCGGCTGTCCTTAAGCTCTATGATTCCCGAATCGCTTATCTCGGGTTTGGAGTAGTTATACCTATCTGCAACCTCGGAGAGGGAGGAGAGAACATCGAGTTCGGCGATGAGGTTGGCCGTATGCCTTACCCTTTCGGACTCCCCTGCTACCCTTCTCCTCACATCCTCAAAAAGCCCCTTTTCGATCTCCAGGATCCTATCCTCGGCCCCCAGGATCCTTTCCTCGTATTCCTTGAGCTGAGGCGTAATAAACCTCTCTGCGTTTACCATGGTTTGCTTTCTTATATACCTTTCCGGAACCAGGTTAAGGTTCGGTTTTGTAACCTCTATATAGTAGCCAAACACCTTATTGTATCTGACCTTAAGGGATGAAATCCGGGTAGCCTCCCTTTCCTTTGACTCAAGCTCCGCTATCCATCTCTTCCCCTCTCGTTTTATGAGCCTGAGTTCATCGAGTTCATCGCTAAAACCGTCTCTAATTATCCCTCCCTCACGTGAAGAGAGTGGGGGTTCATCAACCAATGCCCTCTCTAGGAGTTCCCTCAAATCAGCCAAGTCGTCCAATTCCCGGCCGATTCTCATAAGAAGGCCCGACTCGGAGTCCCTTAAAACGTTCTTTAGGTCAGAGATAAAACAAGATGAATCCCTAAGCGCTCCGAGGTCCCTAGGCTTTGCCGAGGATGTGGTGATCCTTGCGATTAACCTCTCTATATCGCTTATCTCTCTAAGGGCATCCCTCAGTCTTTTCCTTAGGGACGGTTTATTTTTGAGCTCCTCAACCGCATCCAATCTGTGCTCGATTCTCTCTAAATCTACAAGCGGATAGTTAATCCACTGCTTAAGGAGCCTTCCCCCCATTCCCGTGAGCGTTTCGTCAAGAACCCAGAGGAGGGACCCGTTTTTTGATTCTCCGCGAATGGTTCTAAGAAGTTCAAGGTTCCTCTTCGTGGATTCGTCGATTAAAAGATAATCCGTGGTTTTGTAATAGACCGGATCTTCGAGGGGTGGCATATCATCCATCTGTGTTTCTTTGAGGTAGTGAATCACTGCCCCACAGGCGATTACCGATTCTGGATGACCCTCAAGCCCAAAGGGTTCGAGGGTTTGTGAGGATAACCTTTCCTTTAGGGACTCCTTTGCCCTATCGAGATCCCAAACCCAAGGATCAAGAACGGTAAGAAGGGGATTCCAGGTGTTCAAAAAGAAAGAGTAGAGGCCTTCGTTTTGCCGAAGCTCGTCTGGGAGAAGGACCTCCCTCGGTTCTAGATTTGAAAGCTCCCCTGTAAGGTCGTCAAGAGTGGGAAAGGACGTTACTCTAAATACCCCGGTTGAGATATCGGCATAGGCTAGTCCGTACGATTTCCCGTCAAAGTAGATACCGGCAAGAAAGTTATTCGATTTTGAATCGAGCTTTTCAGAGTCCAGAATAACCCCCGGTGTAAGCACCCTTATGACCCTTCTCTCAACGATCCCCTTAGCAAGCTTTGGGTCCTCCACCTGTTCGCATATAGCAACCCTGTATCCGTGGTTGAGCAGCTTCGCTATGTAGGGCTCTGCACTGTGGTAAGGAACGCCGCAGAGTGGAACGGGGTTCTTATCCGATTTGTTTCTTGAGGTAAGAGCGATACCAAGGATCCTCGATGCTATGTTGGCATCCTCAAAGAACATCTCATAGAAATCGCCCAGTCGAAAAAAAAGTATCGTATCGGGATACCGTTTTTTTATCTTCATATACTGTTTAATCATAGGCGTATCAACAGACATGGATAGGAAAGATTATATCAACTAAGGTGTTTAGTCTCAATTGATATCCGTGCTAACCAACTGTCATTTGAGCCCTCCCTACCGTTAGGTTAAAATTCTATAATGGCAAAAAGACGGATAACAAAGGTTTATACGAGAACCGGAGATAAGGGATTAACCTCGCTCATAGGAGGGAAGAGGGTTAGTAAGGCCTCTATACGTGTAGAGGCCTATGGGGATGTGGACGAGCTCAATTCCGTTCTTGGAATCGTGCGCGTAGAAGCAAAGGACGGCGAAATAAAGGAGATAATAAACGGGATTCAAAACGACCTCTTCATAATAGGAGCTGAGTTGGCAAGTCCCCCTGGGATGGAGGTCCCGAGAATAGGGAAAGAGAGGATAAAAGAGATAGAGAAAACCATAGATAGATTCCTTGAAGAACTGGAGCCACTTAAAGAGTTCATACTCCCAAGCGGAAGTGGTGGGGGTCCTTATCTCCACCTTGCAAGGGCGGTCTCAAGAAGAGCCGAAAGGAGAATAGTCAAGCTAATGGAAGAGGAGAGCTTAGACGGAAACGTCCTTGCCTATATGAACCGACTTTCGGATCTACTCTTTGTAATGGCGAGAATCGAGAATAAACGCGGGAATTTTGAAGAAACCTACGTGAGATTCGGCAAATGAGAAAGCCATAGGTTATAGGCCGGGTAACTATAATGAAAAGAGAAACCCATATAGTAAACCCCGACATTGAGGAATACCTAAGGGGTCTCATCCCATCCGAGGATGAGGTCCTTGGAGAAATGGAAGAATTAGGGAGGAAAAGGGGGTTCCCGATAATAGGGCCGCTTGTAGGAAGGCTTCTTTATCAACTGGCGGTAATCACAGGAGCAAAGAGGGTTTTTGAGATGGGCTCAGGATTCGGCTACTCGGCCTACTGGTTTGCCAAGGCCATAGGAGATGAAGGGCTTGTTGTTTTTACGGACCTTTCCGAGAGGAACGCCGAACTGGCAGAGGATTTTTTCAGGCGAGGAGGGGTTGAAAAAAGGATTAGGATCCGTGTTGGAGACTCGATTAAGCTCCTTGAGGAGGAAGAGGGGGAATTTGACATTATTTTTAATGATATTGACAAAGAACACTACCCGCTTGTTGTGGATAAGGCGTATAGAAGGCTAAGGCCGGGCGGGCTTTTCATAACGGATAACGTTCTCTGGCACGGGAACGTGCTGAGCGAAGACCCCTCACCAAGCACAAAGGGGATTAAGGAGTTTACCAGGCTTCTTTTATCACAAAAGGGGTTTCTCACAACTATAATTCCTATTAGAGATGGTATATCATTAAGCGTAAAGAGTAGAGAGGCACCTCTATGAATATCCAAAGGGTTTAAGAGGTAGTTACAGGAAGATGCAGAAGCTAGCGACTATAGAAAGAAGCGAGTTCAAAGAGAAAACAAGGCTCTACCTTGAAGAAAGCCAGAAGAGGCTAAGGGCACTTCACGATAGAAAAGCGGTTCCGGGCCGCCAACTCGCCGAGAAGAGATCACAGGTTATGGATGGACTAATCAAGAGGTCTATGATCCATCTGGGATTCTCGGCTTTAAAAGCCGTCTCGATCGTTGCTTTGGGTGGGTATGGAAGACATGAACTCTGCCCTCATTCAGATGTAGACCTCCTATTCCTCTATGAACAAAAGAGCGGTTCCCTGGCCAAAGATTCCGCTGAAAATCTCCTCTATCTCCTCTGGGATTTAAACCTGGATGTCGGACACTCCGTAAGAACGATCGATGAGTGCATGGAGCTATCCATGGGTGAAGACACAACCATTCTCACATCACTACTCGATGGGAGGTTCATATACGGAGATAGGAGGCTTTACGATGAATTCGATAAAAGGCTATTTCGGGAACTCCTCCCTGGCATTTCGTCAAACTACATCCAAAGAAAGATCGAAGAAAACGAAAAGAGAACAGAGAAATTCGGAAGATCCGTTTATCTCCTTGAACCCCATGTTAAGGAAGGGCTTGGAGGGCTTAGGGATATTCATTCCGCCCTCTGGATAGCACAGGCCAAGTTTAAGGTAAAAAGCCTTAAAGAGCTCCTCCAAAAGGGCGTTTTACTCGAAAGAGAGCTACGTGTATTCGAAAAGGGACTCGATTTTCTCCTTCAAATAAGATCGGAGCTCCACTACTTAGCGGGAAGAAGAGAAGATCGGTTGAGCTTTGATTTTCAGGAAAAAATCGCAAGCTTCTTAGGCTACAAGGATGTAGGAGAGCTTCGTGCCGTAGAACGGTTCATGAGAATCTATTACCTTCGGGGAAACCTCATAACCGAACAATCGAAGAAACTCATTGAAAGGTGCACGATTAGACCAAGGGCAAGCTTTCGCACTCCGAAGACGATTTTCTTAGACAACGGCTTTATAATCCAGGGGGGGATGCTTTCCGTATCGAGTCGAACCATCTTTCGGGAGCACCCTGAAAACCTTGTGAGGGCCTTTGAATATGCAGACAGATACGATGTCAAAATGAGCAAATACCTCCTTGATCTGATTCGCGATGACGTAAAGGTAATCGACGAAAATGCGAGGAGAAATCCAAAGCTTAACGCCTCGTTCCTCAGGCTTCTAAAAGAGGGGAAAGAGGTAGCCAGCACCCTTTTTGAAATGAATCGGCTCCGTCTTCTCGGCCACTTAATTCCCGAATTTGGAAAGATAATCTGTATGGTCCAGCACGACGCCTACCACGTTTATACGGTGGATGTACATTCGATATTCATGATAAAAGAGATAGAAAACCTCATAAACGGCAAATACGAAAAAGAGCTCCCCCTTCTTACCAAAACGGCAAAGGAGGTCTCAAAACGCCATATCCTCTATCTCGCCTGCCTTCTCCATGATGCAGGAAAGGGAGAGGGAAGGAACCACGCCCAGCGAGGGGCCGAGATGATCCCCAGGATCGCAGAGAGAATGGGACTTTCCCAGGAGGAAACCGAACAACTCGAATTTATAGTAAAACACCACCTTGTCATGCCCCATTTCTCACAGAGAAGAGACATGCACGACGACAGCCTGATCATAAGGTTTGCAAAATCGGTAAAGACACTAGAGACCCTTTCTCTACTCTACCTGCTTTCCTTCGCCGATATTAAATCCGTAGGACCCGATGTGTGGACAAACTGGAAGGGGATGCTTCTTAACGAGCTATACCTAAGAACGAGAAGCGTTCTCGAAAAAGGAGAATTTAGGAGAGAAAAGCCAGAGGATAGAGCCAAGAGGCTTACTCGTGAGGTCATTCAGATACTCCGTAGTAAATTCCCCGTAGACAGAATCAGAGAACACCTGGACAATATGCCGGATTCCTACTTTCTTGCCTTCTCCCCTCAGAAGATCGCCTATCATATGAAACTAATCGAGAGATTCGGAAACGGAATAGGAATGGACGTAATATTTCACCCCAACGAAGAGTATGACGAGTTCACATTCTGGGGATTCGACGAGGTGGGTATCTTCTCAAAGCTCTGTGGAGTGATGGCGGCAAGTGGAATAAACATCCTTGGGGCAAGAATCATTACCCGAAGGGACAAAAGGATACTCGACACCTTTTATGTAAACAGGCTTAGTAAATCCACATCCAATGACAGAGAGATATGGAATAAGGTATGGAGTACACTCAATCGGGTTTTAGAGGGCGAAGCCGACGTTGAGGAAATCGTATCAAAGAGGAAGAAGGACAAACCTATCTATGAAAAAACGGTCCCAAGGCATCCCACCCGTATTGAGATTGACAATGAATCATCCGATAGGTCCACGGTTATAGACATCTATACACACGACAGGATAGGGCTTCTATACGATATTACCAAAACCCTAACTAATCTCGGGCTCTCCATTGATTATGCAAAGATCTCCACAAAGGTAGATCAGGTAGCAGACGTTTTCTATGTATGTGAGATAAAAGGCGGTAAGGTGCTTAACCCAGAGAAACTGGAAAGCATAAAATCCTCCCTATTCAGTGCGATAGACTCTGGTAATTAAAGACGACTCGATTTTACACTAAATACACTTGCCCTTCCTTGGTATAAATGGATGAGGGGCAATTAGCCGAACGAATTGCCCCTCATTATGAAAACCCTTCCTCCACCCCTTTTAGACGAAAAGACAAAAGGAATCCCCTTTAAAAGAGACCATGAATCCTTCAGACTCCCATCATCCTTTGGGCTCTTTTGTAAGCGGCCAGCCGGTAAAGATCAAGCGGTTCTATTATAAAACTCAACGGCGAGCTGAAATCTACTGTTAACACCGAATTTTTTAAATATGTTTCTTAAATGAGACTTAACCGTTTTTTCACTTATAAATAGCTTACTTGAGATCTTTTTATTACTGTACCCCTTGACAACGAGTTTTGTAACATCCTCTTCCCTTTTTGTAAGGTCGAGTTTAAGGAGTCTCGGTTTACCCTTCTTTGAAGGTATAAGTCGGGTTAAGATTCTGGTTATGACCTCTACCTCGGCCCAAATCTTATTTTTACGCACAGCCTTAATCGCTTGAATAAACTGCTCTCGGTCTGATTTATCCGTTAAACATCCCCGGACCCCCCAGGAGATGGAATCTATAATGAACCTTTCATCCAGAGCGCGGAGTAGTATAAGCACCTTTGTCTGGGGACTCTTTTCTCTAATCGATTCTAAGATCCCTTGGATGTCCATCTTAGACATACCCGCGTCAATGAGTAGAATATCCGGTTTCTTCTCACCAACAAGAGGGACGATCTCCGATATATCCGAGGCCTCGGCAACGATCTCTATGGTTTTCTCAGTTTCCAGCATCTTACGAATCCCACCTTGAATAATGGCAGAGGAAGTCACAGTCATTAGACTAGTTGAGACGTCTTGCTCTCCGTCCTTAACCTCCCTTGATTCGGGTAGCTTGATTTCTATTTCATTCGATTCGATCCGCTCTTTCTTTTCGATTTCACGGAAGACCAAAACTACACCGTTTATCCCACCCGTATCATCCCTAATAGGAGCGGCACTAACATAAACGGTTTTTTTCGTTTTTTCCCTAGAAACGGGTACCATCCGACTTCTAAAACTGAGGACCTCGCCTTCGAGTACCCTTTTTGTCAGGTCATTAATGGGATTTCCGGTTCTTTCGTCTATGAGATTGAATACCTCAGTCAAGTTCTTATCTAAGGCCTCTTCCCTTTTCCAGCCCGTAAGAGCCTCGGCTTTGGGATTAATAAACGTGATAAGCCCGTTTGTGTCTGAAATTATTACCGCGTCTATTATGTTCTTTAGTGTCGCAACAAGCCACCTTTTCTTTTCTCTTATCTTCTTTTCAACTCCATGCTTATAGAGAGCCATCTCAATAGCAGAGTGCACCTCTCTTATTTCAAAAGGCTTAAGTATATAACCGAAGGGTTCGGCTAACTTCGCCCGCTCTAGTGTACTATTATCCGAATAGGCGGTAAGGTATACGATCGGGATATCGAAACGGGAATAGATTTGCTTTGCGGCCTCGATACCATCCATGTCACCCTTTAGAACAATATCCATCAATACCAGGTCCGGTTGGGTCTCCTCCGTTTTGCGAATGGCCTCTTCTCCACTAGCGACGATCGTAGGGACGACATATCCCAACCTCTTTAGCCTGTTCTGTATGTTTTTTGCCACAATGCCCTCATCTTCAACAACCAGTATTTTTGCACTAACCATTTTCCCTGACCTCCTCTCCTAATATTTTTGGTTGCTAAACACGATCGTGAACTCCGTCCCCCCCTTTCGGTTAAGCCTAATGGTACCGCCAAGCTGGTTCGTCAAGGCGTTTACCAACTGCAAACCCAACGACTCTGTCTTCCTAAAATCCAGATGTTTTGGGAAACCGACTCCGTCGTCTTTGACGGTCAGCGTAAACGCATTTTCGTTATCGGAATGAAGGCCAATACCGATCTCTCCCCTTTTTTTCCCCTTAAATGCGTATTTTAGGGAATTCGAAATGAGTTCATTTACAATCAAACCGCATGTAATCGCAGTATCGACGTCCAAGAAAACATCATCAACCTCTACCCTAAGAGAAATGGTTCCCGATTTTACTCCATATGATTGAAACAGGTAGGTTCCCAGGTTCCGAATGTATTCAGCGAAGTCAACCTTTGCAAGACACTTGGACTGATACAGTTGTTCATGTATGAGCGCCATTGACCTTACACGGTTATGGGTTTCCTTGAATACATCTATGGCCTTTTTATCCGTGAAATATTCGGTTTGAAGGTCGAGAAGACTCAAGATGACCTGCAGGTTGTTTTTTACTCTATGCTGAATCTCCTTTAGAAGCACCTCTTTCTCCTTAAGGGACTCCTTTATCTGCTCCTCCGCCCGCTTACGTTCAGTTATGTCCTCGCACACTATGAGGATAACAGTACTGCCATCTGTCTCACGTACGGATCGAGCGGCCTCCCTAACCCACAATACGCTTCCATCCTTTCGTATCTTGCGAAATTCCCAATAATAGGTCTTCCCCGGATTCTTTAAACACCCGGTTAGTTGTTTTAGAACTGCCTGTTTATCGTCTTTATGGAAGATATTGAGTACAGATTTACCGATTATCTCCTCGGCGGTGTAACCGAGTTGTTCAAGACCAAATCGGTTTACAGAAAGAATCCTTCCCTCCGTATCTACAGTAAAGTACATAGATGGATTGTCCTCATACAAAGTCCTATATTTTTCCTCGCTCTTCCGTAGTGCCTCCGCCTGCCTTGCGTTCTTAATCGCCACCTCTATTTGCTTTGCTACGATCTCTAGTAGTCTTATCTCTTCTTCATCAAAGGCGCTCTTCTGTAAAGAATGTATATTTATACACCCTATAGTCTCCCCTTCGACGCAAATGGGCATGGATAGATAGCTCTTTGTTCCCAATTCCCTCCCCGCAGGACCGATAGATGTATCCTGGTCTACATCTGGACAATAGCTGGGCTTTCCCTCTATAATCGTCTTCCAGGTAAATCCCTTTGGATAGGGAATCCTTCCAGCCCGCTTGATGAACCACTCGGGTAAGCCTCTATGGACCTTCATAACCGCTTCCTTTCCCTCGACAAGATAGATTGAAACGTTATCAACCCCTTCGATGTTTTTACTCATTGACTCAACAGCGTTTTCGAACACCTCTTGCAAATCGATTGACTGATGAACACTCCGAGTTACCGTGCCAATAATAGTCTCGTAGCGGTTCTTCTTAGACAATTGAACAAAGCTTTCTCTTAGGGCATCTTCCGCTCGCCTGCGCTCGGCGATTTCTTTTTCTAGGTTCCTATTGATCTCGTATAGTTCATGTGTACGTTCCTTGACGCGCAACTCGAGCTCCGCGTTGGCCTTTTGAAGTAACTCCTCGGATTGACGCAGTGCCTCCGCTTGCTTTGCGTTGTTTATAGCCACCTCTATCTGCTGTGCAACGATCTCAAGTAGCTTTAACTCCTCCTCGTTAAAGGCGTTTTTTTGAAGGGAATTTATACTTATACACCCTACCGTCTTGCCCTCGAAGTTAATAGGCATAGAAGCGTAGCTCTTTGTCCCTAATTTCCTCCCTGCAGGACCGATTACCGTATCCTGGTCTACATCTGGACAATACCTGGGTCTCCCATCTATGATAGTCCTCCACGTGAATCCCTTGGGGTACGGTATTCTGCTTGCCCGCTCGAGAAACCAGTCTGGATAGCCCCTGTTTGCCTTCATAACGGCCTCATTCCCCTCGACCATGTAAATCGAAACGTTGTCCACCCCTTCTATGTTCTCACTCATGGCAGAAACGGCGTTTTCCAAGACGTCCTGAAGGTTGATTGACCGATGGACGCTCCTGGTTACGGCGCTAATGATCGTTTCGTAACGGTTCTTTTTGGATAGCTGGACGAGCTTCTCTCTAAGGGCTTCTTCCATCAGCTTGCGCTCTGATATATTCTCCATCATAGCCAATCCATAGAGGGCGTTTCCATTAGGGTCACGAATCGCTGTGGCTGTCAGATTAATCCATAGGACCTCTTGGTTCTTCTTGATATAACGCTTCTCCAACCGATAGTTCGATAGTTCCCCTTTAAATACCCGTTCCGCTAGGCGTACATCCTTCTCGACGTCCTCAGGATGGGTAATATCTACGAAAGTGAGTCCGGTTAGTTCTTCTTCGGTATATCCCAACATCTCACAGAGGGCTTTATTGACCTTGGTGAACCTGTAGTTTAGATCGACGATCGCCATACCAATAGGTCCGTTTTCAAAAACAGACCGAAATCGTTCCTCTCTCTCCCGAAGCACCTCCGTCTGTTTTGCGTTATTTATCGCTATCTCTATCTGTTGCGCCACGATCTCAAGGAGCTTTAATTCCTCTTCATTAAAGGCGTTTTTCTTTAAAGAATTTATACTTAGAACTCCCACAGGCCTGCCCTCTAGGTGTATGGGCATGATTAAGTAGCTATTTATCCCCAGATCCTTCCCGGCAGGGCCAATAACAGTATCCCTCTCCACATCCGGGCAATACCTGGGTTTTCCCTCTATTATCGTCCTCCAGGTAGCCCCTCTCGGATAGGGGATCCTCCTTACCCTCTCAACGAACCAGTCGGGAAAACCTATATGTGACCTCATGACCGCCTCCTCGCCCTCGACCAGAAAGATCGAAACGCTGTCTGCACCGTCTATATTCTCACTCATGGCAGAAACGGCGTTTTCCAAGACGTCCTGAAGATTGATTGACCGATGGACGCTTCTGGTTACGGCGCTGATGATCTTCTCGTAACGGTTCATCTTGGATAGCTGGGCCGGGTTTTCCTTCATCGTTTCCTCATACCGCTTTCGCTCAGTCGTGTCATGGGCGATCCCTAGTATTGCGATTACCTTTCCGTTTTTTACCTGTGGTGTGCCAACGAGTTCCACAACATCCTAAGCTCACAGGCCTGTCGGCTAGTGGTTTCTAGAAGCCGTTTTCTATAGGAGTAAAAAAGATTATGGCTCTCCTTGACTACATAACGAGAAAGGGTTCTTCTGATTAGGCTCTTTCTTTCTACTCCAAGTAAGGCAGAACCCGTGAGGTTAGATTCTAGAATAATCCCCTTTTCATCTAAAGTGAAATACCCAACGGGAGCAAAATCGTATAGATCGGCGTACTTATTCCGGGATTTTTCGAGTTCCAATTGAACCCTAGAGAACTCTTCGTTCTGTATCTCAAGCTCGACTTGATGCACCTTGAGTTCATGTATCACGTTCTGGATATCGGTGTATGAAACCCCACCTAAGTCCTTGGGCTTCTCCAAAAGCGATTTTTGGGCACGCCTTCGGAGGGTATCTTTTTTGCCTTCGGATTGACTCGAGTTCACTCCCCCCACCCCGAATCAAGCACCGTGTTTAATTTAAACATAATGACTTTTCATAAAAAAGTAAACCGACTATATCAGACCTCGAAATAGGTCTTATATTAATACTCGGCCAAAGTCCTGTCACCCCCGCATCAAGAAGGGGTCACGCAATTTGACAGCGTTCTAAGATTTAGATTATTTTTATTACCATAGGTGTAACCGATGGTTGAATAAATACGTCTTTACAACAAACACCAATTTAACCGTATGAATGGAGTATCTCTAAAACAACCTAACCGATTCCACTGCGATTTCTTGATCATAGGAAGCGGGCTTGCCGGGCTCTACGCGGCTCTCTATGCCTCCAGGTTCGGGAAAGTAGCACTCATGACAAAATCCACCCTCGAAGAAAGCAACTCCTACTGGGCCCAAGGTGGAATCGCCGCCGCAATGGACCCAGAGGATTCACCCCTATTTCACCTTGAAGATACGATTAAGGCCGGAAGGGGACTATGCAACAGGGATGCTGTAGAGATACTCGTGCGTGAGGGCAGAGACCGGGTAATGGATCTAATCAACCTTGGTATGAAGTTTGACTCAGGGGAAAAGGGGTTGGAACTCGGTCTCGAGGGAGGCCACACTAAAAGGCGTGTGCTTCATGCAGGAGGAAGCTCTACGGGGAAAGAAATGGTCCGTTTTCTCATTTCCTCCGTTAAAGCCAATAAAAACATCTCTATATTTGAAAACACGACTGTGGTCAGACTCGTTTCGGATGGAAAAAGGTGTTTCGGGGCTTTGACGTTTAAAGAAAACCTAGGCGAGCGGATCGTTTTCATATCCAAATCCACTATACTCGCCACAGGCGGTGCTTCGGCACTTTATCAGAGAACCACAAATCCTCCAAGCGCTATAGGTGAAGGAATCGCCCTTGCTTATAGAGCCGGAGCCGAAATCGTGGATATGGAGTTTACCCAATTCCATCCAACGGCCCTCTACATAGAGGGCAAGGAGAGCTTCCTAATAAGCGAAGCCGTAAGGGGAGAGGGGGCTTACCTTCTGAACCATTCCGGAAGTAGATTTATGCCCGATTATCACGAACTCGCCGAGCTAGCCCCAAGAGATGTGGTCTCGCGCGCTATATTTAATGAGATGAGAAAATCCGGTAAAAACCACGTATTTTTAACCCTAAAACACCTGGACACCGATTACGTAAAGAAGAGGTTTTCAAACATATATAGCGTATGTTTAAAATACGGGATCGATATAACAAAGGATCCGGTGCCAGTATCCCCTGCGGCTCACTACACCATAGGAGGGGTTAGAACAGGACTCATGGCCGAAACGAACATAGAAGGGCTTTTTGCGTGTGGAGAAGTCGCCTGCACCGGAGTCCACGGTGCAAACAGGCTTGCGAGTAACTCGCTTCTTGAGTGCATCGTATTTGCAAAAAGGGCGGTAGACGGAGCAACCCAAGACTGTAAAGAGATAAAGGGAGAGAACGATTCGGGGGAAACCGTTTCCGATTTTGTGTTTTCCTCCCCTCCTTCTCAAAAGGAGCCTTTTTTGAAACTAAAAGACACCATATCCCGATTAATGACCGAAAACGTAGGGATCGTTCGAAACGAGGATGGGCTAAAAAAAGCCATCTCTAACCTAGAAAGAATCGTAGAAGAGATAGACGTACTTTCAGGGTACTATAGACTCAAGCTACAAAACATGGTAGAGGTATCCGCCCTCATGGCAAGATCGGCTCTTCTCAGGAAGGAATCTAGGGGGACCCATATAAGGGAGGACTTTCCCGCTGAAGACCCCCAGTGGAAGGCTCACATAGTCTGGAAGAGAGGCTCGGAGCCAATGATTATCGAGGCCTAAATAGGACACTCCTCATAGTAAAAACCATTGGTGTAAATCCAGAATGCCTTACAGTATTTGGTGTATAATAAATCACCATACACAATATATGCATAAAAAAAATAAAAAAAATACTTGACAAAATTTTTAAAACAAATTAAAGTTGTAGAAAAACATTGATAACGAAAGCCAGCTATTACGAAATAAAAAGGTTTTCCCCTCGTTTTCGTAACGAAGGCGAGGGGTTTTTTGTTTTTGGTATTCTCAAAAAAAGGAGGTGATATGGCTGATGGCAGCTACAAAGAAAGCGGCGGGTAAAGGCGCAACTAAGAAAGGAGGAGCCAAGAAGTCAACTTCCAAGAAGAAAAAGTAGTCCCTCCTCGCTCCTCACTTTCTTAAGGAAAAAGAAAGCCTGCTGTCTAGCTTCCACACGGGCAGCAGGCTTTTTAATTTAGCATAAGTTCAACCGGAAGGCAAATTAATTTAAATATCCCTAATAAACCGCTATAGGTAGCTACCGCCGATCCCGAATTACTGGTTCATAAGATTGAGAAATTCCCTATTGGATTTGGTT
>CAZWVA010000034.1:0-13840 GCA_964636885.1 uncultured Spirochaetia bacterium | reverse complement strand
CCCCTCATCTTGTCTAATAGAAACTCCATGGCCTCTACGGTACTCATGGGGCTAAGGATTTTGCGAAGCAGCCATACTCTATTTAGAACGTCTTCAGAAAGCAAGAGTTCTTCCTTTCTCGTTCCAGAACGCTGAAGGTCTATAGCAGGGAAGATCCTTTTGTCGGCGAGCCTCCTATCCAGGTAGGCTTCCATGTTTCCCGTTCCTTTAAATTCCTCGAATATAACCTCGTCCATTCTGCTTCCGGTATCAATCAAAGCGGTGGCAACTATGGTAAGGCTTCCTCCCTCTTCGGTATTCCTTGCGGCACCAAAGAACCTCTTTGGCCTTTGCAGTGCGTTTGCCTCCATTCCCCCTGAAAGAACCCTACCACTGGCAGGGGTTACGGTGTTACTTGCACGCGCGAGTCTTGTAAGGCTGTCAAGAAGGATAACAACGTCTTTTCCATGTTCTACTAGCCTCTTTGCCTTTTCAAGGACCATATCGGCAACCTGGATATGACGTTGGGCTGGTTCATCGAATGTAGAGCTTACCACCTCTCCCTTTACCGATCTCTCCATATCCGTCACTTCCTCTGGGCGCTCGTCTATAAGAAGTACTATAAGAACTATTTCGGGATGATTCCTCGTTATGGCATTGGCGATCCGTTGAAGGAGTATGGTCTTCCCCGTTCTAGGGGGCGCGACTATAAGAGCCCTTTGCCCCTTTCCGATAGGTATAAATAGATCCAATACCCTTGTACAGAAGTCGTTAGGGTCATACTCAAGGTTGATCTTCTCGTTTGGATGAAGCGGAACCAGACTTTCAAACGGCACCCTCTCTCTGCAAAACTCGGGGGTATCGTGATTGACGTGCTCTATCTTAAGAAGGGCGAGGTTCTTTTCTCCCTCCCTAGGACGGCGAACCTGACCGCCCACTATGTCTCCGGTTTTGAGATTAAAGGAGCGTATTTGAGACTTAGAAACGTAGATATCGTCTGGGCCGGGAAGATAGCTGTACTTAGGAGACCTTAAAAACCCGTAACCTTCAGAAAGGATCTCGAGAACGCCCTCTGCGTAAATAACCCCTTCCTTCTCACTTTGCGCCTTTAAGATGGCATAAATAAGGTCCTGTTTCGACATTCGGGACGTATCTTCTATCTGAAGATCTCTTGCCATTTTCATGAGTTCCGTTGGTTTCCTATCCCTTAACTCATTAAGGCTAAGGAATTGGGATTCCACCTCAATCGCTGCCTTTTCGTCAGGGTTTTGATGCGCTTTAGATGCTCTTGCCATGAATTTTAAACCTTTAACTTATCAGGATTTTAAGATAAATATCACGACTCAAATCAGAGGAATTTCTTTTTGGTTCTTTTGGAGTTGTGTTAAAGTTTTTAACCTGTGACCACTAATATTATGCACACTAAATATCGGATTTGTCAAGTGTAAGGCCTTTAAATTTTAAGATATAGTGAAAGACCGTTTAATATTATAACATAAAAAAATGAAACCGCACGTAAGACGTGCCAATCATCTCCTGCTTGTGTTATAATGAAAACGCTTTTAAACAAACCAAGTCTATAGGATCCTATTACAGTAGGGGAACCAAATGAAGAAAAACCCATTATCCGTTTCTACCCTTTCCATAACCTTTTTACTCCTTATAGTGACCCCATATACCTCTGCTCAAAACCCGGAGCCTCCTCTATACACCGAGGTGGAGTTTAGTTCGATAGTAGGAGAAACCCTCATCAATCCCGAATATACCGGAGGAATCGCCACTGCAAGAACCCTACTTAAAACCGGCCTTCCTAACACAAAGACCGACCTGGAGGTCAAGGAAATCGAAGGCGGATGGCAAAAGGTGATCGTTCCAAAATCGGAATCTGATGCCCAAGGCCTTATTGTTACGGGAAGGAGAGGTAGCTTAAAAATCTCACCCTCCAAGGGTAAAACCCCTACTGGAGTCGATAGAATCCAGCCACTTACCGATTTAATCATAGGTTTCGGGCAGCTTAACTCAACCCTCCTCGTACCTATGACCGTCTCCCAGCCGAGCGGATTTGGTATAGATATACTCAACTACAATACAAGCGAATTTATAAGCGGTAAAATAGTCGCCATAAAGGACAATGAGATCGCTGTGAGGTTTGAAGATCTACCCTCTACCGTAGTCAGCAGAGACGGAAAGATTAGGGTAAGTCTTAAGGAATCGGGGGACAGGTTTTTGAATGCCGACCTAAGGGCTTGGGGGTATAACGTATTTGTTCCAGATACAGATATAGAGAAGGGATCATCTGTAAAAGCACAGGTTTTCGGTCTTCCCGACGACGCTAGGCTCAAATTCACGTTTGAATCGCTTCCGGGGCAGACCATCACTCCTTCCTCTAGAACCCTCACCGTAAGAGAAATCAACTCTGGCACCCCCCTGGTGGAGATCGTAACCTCGATACCCGGGGCACAACCCTTGAGTGTTTTAGTTGAGAGGACAGATTAAAGGGGCATGTCCATCATGCCACTACTTTACAATGGCCTATCAAACGGATATCCTAAGATAGGAAAGATATTAAGGAAAAGAGGTGAGATATTATGTCCGGTCATTCAAAATGGGCAAATATCAAGCATAGAAAGGCGGCTGTTGACGCTAAGCGTGGGAAGATATTCACAAAGCTCATAAGGGAACTCACGGTTGCAGCTCGTCTTGGAGGCGACCCGAATACCAATCCGCGACTCCGCATGGCTATAGCCACTGCCAGGAGCCAGAACATGCCCAAGGATACGATAGAGCGCGCCATAAAGCGAGGCACAGGAGAAATAGGCGGAGAAGAGCTCCAGGAGGTCATTTACGAAGGATATGGCCCCGGTGGAAGTGCGGTGCTCGTCGAGGTGCTTACCGACAATAAAAACCGTACCGTATCCGAGATTAGAAGGATCTTTACAAAATACGGCGGTAATCTTGGTGAAAGTGGATGTGTAGGATGGATGTTTAGTAAGAAAGGAAGGATCGCATTTGAGAAGGGAAGCGTGGACGAAGATAAGCTGTTTGAGATCGCTCTTGAAGCTGGAGCTGAAGACGTAAGAACGGAAGAAAACGAGCTTGTCGTGATTACCTCAACCGATGCCTACGAGTCCGTAAAGGCCGCGATTGAGGGAGCGGGTCTTAAATACACCTCGGCCGAGATCACCATGGTTCCACAGAACACCGTTAAGATAGAAGGGAAAGAGGCCGAGCAGATGCTTCGTCTTATGGAAGCCCTTGAAGACAGTGACGATGTTCAGCACGTCTACTCGAATTTTGATATCTCGGAAGAACTCATGCAGGCCCTTGGATAGGCTAGGGGTTTGCAAAACGCACTAGAACGATGAGGGTTCTTGGAGTCGATCCCGGCTCACGGGTTTGCGGTTATGGGGTTTTGGAAAGCCGAAAAGGTGAGCTTATACATATAGAAAGCGGAGGCATCGTTCCGATTTCGTCCTATCCGCTCCCACTTAGACTGAAAACCATATACGAGAGCCTAAGAGAGGTGATAGAGCGTTCCTCCCCTGATGTCATGTCCATTGAGGACGTGTTCTTCGCAAAAAACCCGAAAAGCGCTCTTAAGCTCGGAGAAGCAAGGGGGGTAGCCCTTCTCGCCGCCGCCGTTTCGGGGATCCCAGTATACGAATACGCCCCTACTGAAGTAAAGCTCGCCCTTACGGGGCAGGGTGGAGCAAATAAGGAGGAGGTTCAGGAGATCGTTTCCCGAATCCTCGGAATCCCAGAATGGAAAAGGGCGGATGTATCAGACGCTGTTGCGATTGCGCTTTGCCATATCACTCTTTCTGAAACGAAGGACAGGCTGGGGGGAGAGGTGATAAAACCTCGAAAGAGGAGGCGTCGCTGGACGGAAGATGATATCCCTTCTTAGAGGCAGAATCGTCGAAAAATCCCTTGGGAAAATAGTTCTAGATATTCAAGGGGTTGGGTACGGGGTTACGGTTCCACTTTCCACTTACTACCGTCTCCCGGAACTCGGTAGTGAAACGGAGCTTAAAATCCATACACACATGAAGGAAGATGGAATCGAGCTTTTTGGTTTTCTGACAGAGGATGAGAGGAGGATCTTTACCTCGCTCCTCAGTGTCTCTGGAGTAGGACCAAGGGTGGCAACAAACATCCTATCAAGCGTATCCCCTACAGAGCTCGTATCGTCTATCTTATCGGGTGATCTGGCAAGGAAAAAGATCCCGGGAATCGGCCCAAAACTCGCATCTAGGCTCGTTACAGAGCTCAAGGACAAGGTTTCAAAGATCCAGCCCTTAGGGGAAAGGGATGAGAAAGTTGGGATCTTAGAGGACGTAATCTCCGCTCTTCTTAACCTCGGCTACAAAAGGCAGGAGATCGACGAGCACATCTCCCAGCTTGAAGAGGTAACCGCAAAAGAAAGGAACATCGAGACGGCCTTAAGGGAGTCGCTAAAGATCATGAGAAGGGTTTGAGAAAACCCGGATTCAGGGTGGTTTTAACCCTCATGCGTAATGAATCGTGTATCATTTACCGTCTTATTTGTGGCTAAATAATTACTATGTTATTTATATAAATAGATGGATGAAAGAGTGGTAACCCCGAAGCTCCAGGAAGAAGACGCCCTTTTTGAGTCTAACCTTAGACCAAGGTACCTAAAGGAGTACCTAGGCCAGACCAAGGCAAAGGAGAAAATAGGGATATTCATCGAGGCCGCAAAGAGGAGAAAAGACATCCTAGACCACGTCCTTCTCTATGGCCCCCCTGGTCTTGGAAAGACAACGCTTGCACACATAGTTGCAAATGAACTCGGTGTCAGAATACACGCCACATCGGGCCCGGTAGTCGAAAGGATAGCCGACTTAGCCTCCATCCTTACGCACCTAAACGAGGGGGACGTCTTCTTTATAGACGAGATCCACCGCCTTAACCGCATCGTTGAGGAGTACCTATACTCGGCTATGGAGGACTACAAAATCGATCTCATGATCGGCGAAGGTCCAACCGCAAAGTCGATGAAGATAAGCGTGCATAAATTCACCCTAATAGGGGCAACGACAAGGACGGGGCTTATCACCTCGCCACTGAGGTCGAGATTCGGGGTTGATTTAAGGCTCGATTACTACACCCCGGAAGAGCTCGAGGGGATAATAAAAAGGTCTGCAAGGATCCTCGGGGTAAGGATCACAGACGATGGAGCGCGTGAGATCTCGCACCGTGCAAGGGGAACACCGCGGATCGCAAACAGGCTCCTTAGGAGGGTAAGGGATTTTGCAGAGGTTAAAGCGGATGGCGTTATAACACTGGAGGTCGCAAAGGGAGCGCTTGAGATGCTCGAAGTGGATTCCCTCGGACTCGATAATATAGATAGAACGATACTTACAACGATTATAGAGAAATTTAAAGGCGGTCCTGTAGGAATAGAAACCATAGCCGCTGCGGTGAGTGAAGACAAGGACACGATCGAGGACGTTTACGAACCCTTCCTGATCCGTCAGGGACTACTTGCAAAAACCCCGCGTGGAAGAACCGTTACCCCACTTGCCTATTCACACCTTAAAATACAGCCATCACATATGCAGAGGGGGCTTTTTTAAAGATAAGTGCTAGAGCGGATAGGATAATAGCTCCGTATTTCGATCCTTATCATTCTTTTATCCCTGCTCTAACCTGAGCGAGTCTTAGCCTTTGGTTTAGTTCCTTGAGTTCTTTCTTATCTCTACCAAAGTTTTTAAGCTCTTCCATGAGGGCTTCCACCTCCCTCTTTGCGGCCTCCGGGTCTACGAATCTTGGATCCTCCACATTATCCGTGAGAATGATTACCCTATCGTCCACAACCTCCGAAATGCCACCCCAGACGATGACCCTTCTCTCGATCCCGTCTTTCCTGTATCTGAGCTCTCCGGACGTAAGTATGGTAATAAAGGGAACGTGGCCCGGAAGAACCCCAAACTCCCCCATCTCCCCAGGGGCTACAACCTCGTCTACCTCTTCACTCACAACGACCCTTGAAGGCGTTATGACCTTGAGTTCCAGTTTATCCGTCAATCTCTGATTCCCCCCTTCCATATTCTCTATACCAGCAATCCACCGCTTCATAAAGGGCAGGTCTAGAACAACCCGTTCCTACAATACCCTTATCCCGATATAAGCTGTTTGGCCTTTGCGTAAACCTCTTCCAGGTTTCCCACCATGTAAAAGGCCTGCTCCGGGACCTCATCCATGTTCCCCGAAATGACCTCTTTAAACGCTTCGATCGTTTCTTTAATCGGCACGTATCTACCAGGGGTTCCCGTAAACTGTTCGGCAACGCTAAAGGGTTGTGAGAGCAATCTCTGAACCTTTCTCGCCCTTGCCACTATGAGCTTGTCGTCCTCGGAGAGTTCATCCATTCCCAAGATGGCTATTATCTCCTGAAGCTGTTTATAACGCTGGAGGATCCTCTGAACCTCGCGGGCTATCTTATAGTGCTCTTCCCCAACGATTCTTGGATCCAGAATTCTGGAGGTCGAATCGAGCGGATCAACCGCCGGGTATATTCCAAGCTCTGTAAGCTGGCGAGAAAGAACTATGGTTCCATCAAGGTGAGCAAATGTAGTTGCAGGTGCTGGGTCAGTTAGGTCGTCTGCAGGAACGTATATGGCCTGAACAGACGTGATCGAACCCTTAACCGTGGATGTGATCCTCTCCTGAAGCTCACCTAGGTCCGTTGCAAGGGTGGGCTGATACCCGACGGCAGAAGGTATCCTTCCAAGAAGGGCAGACACCTCGGAACCCGCCTGTGTGAACCTGAATATGTTGTCGATAAATAGAAGCACATCCTGACCCTCGGTGTCCCTGAAATACTCCGCAAGGGTTAGAGCCGTAAGCCCCACCCTTGCCCTTGCCCCCGGTGGCTCGTTCATCTGTCCAAAGACCATTCCGGTGTTTTTTATGACACCCGATTCCTTCATCTCAAGCCAGAGATCGTTTCCTTCACGTGTCCTCTCACCTACGCCACCAAAGACGGAAACACCGCCGTGCTCCTTTGCCACGTTATGGATGAGCTCCATAAGGAGAACGGTCTTCCCAACGCCCGCGCCACCGAATAGGCCGATCTTTCCACCCTTGAGAAAGGGAGCGAGAAGATCGATAACCTTTATTCCCGTTTCAAACACCTCAAGCTGCGTGCTCTGCTCTACGAACTCGGGTGCGGGACGGTGAATGGGCCAGCGCTCCTTCGTCTCTATGGGGCCCGCTTCATCGATGGGTTCCCCAACGACGTTTATGAGCCTTCCCAGTGCCTCCTTTCCAACCGGCACCGTGATTCCCTCACCGGTATTTAGGGCCTCCTCTCCCCTTTTTATTCCGTCCGTAGAATCCATGGCGATACAGCGCACGCGCTTTCCACCGAGCTGTTGTGCAACCTCAACCACCAGATTCCATTTCTTGTCGTTTATTAAAGGGTTCGTGAGTCTAATAGCAGTGTAGATAGGTGGTAGTTCCCCGTCCTTAAACTCGATGTCAACGACGGGACCCATCACCTGAACGACCTTTCCGATACTACCGCCGCCATTTGCTTCCATTCTAATCTGTACCTCCTTTGCTTAGGGCTTCGGTTCCATTTACTATGTCCATAAGCTCTTTTGTAATGATAGCCTGTCTCGTTTTATTAAATAAAAGGGTGAGCCTTCTTATTACGTCCTCGGCGTTCCTCGTGGCGTTCTCCATGGCCGTCATACGCGCTCCATGCTCGCTCGTGATCGACTCAAGGATCGCCCTCTCCACACGGACTTCAACGTATTTGGGAAGGACGAAGTTGAGAACCTCTTCCCTTTCCGGTTCGTAGATGTAATCGATGGACTGAGAATCCCTGTCTCTGCCTTCAACCCCTTCTATTGGAAGAAGCCTTTCAAACGTAAGGACCTGGGAGAGGGCGGACTTAAAGTAGTTGTAAACCAAGATGACCTCGTCGATCTCGCCTCGAACGAATTCCCCAGTTAAACCGGATGCTATCTTCCCCGATACCTCACGGAAATTCCTCTCGTTAATGCCCACATAGCTCTCTGCCACCTGGGCTTTGCGCTTTGCAAAATAGTCTCTTCCCCTTCTTCCAATAAACCTGAAAGTTATCTGTTCATACGGCCTTGCGTCCACCGCGAGAAAGGTCTCGATCTTCCTTATGAGATTGCTGTTAAAACTCCCGCAGAGCCCCCTATCGGAGGTCATAAAAACCAGGTGGAGTTTCTTCCTCTCCTCCGGATGCCTGAGAAGGGGATGCCACTTTGGATCGCATCTTTTAGCCAGGTTCCTTGCCACCTCTTGGAATGCGTCTGAATAAGGGCGATAGGGAAGAAGGAGCCCCTGGGCACGCTGGAGTTTCACAGCAGAGATGAGCTTCATCGCGCTCATGATCCTCCGTGTACCTTTTACGCTGCTTATTTTACTTCTGATCTGTCTTAGACTGGGCATCTTTTCAACCTTTTTATTTGTATAGAAGACCCACCGGGTCTCTCCACATGACTATTTCAATTCTCCTAGTTTCTCTTTGAGTTCATCGAGGGCTTTTCTCATCCTCTGAGCCAAGTCATCGGAGATATCCTTTTTTGTTTTTATCTCCTCAAGGAGGTTTTGATACTTAGCATCGAAGAAGACGTAAAGCTCCTTTTCGTATTTTCTAACAGCCTCAACCGGGTATCCATCAACGTACCCGTTTGTAACGGCGTATATGAGAAGTACCTGTTTTTCCACCGGAAGCGGCTGATACTGATCCTGTTTTAGGGCCTCAACGAGCCTGCTACCGCGGGCAAGCTGAGCCTGGGTGACCTTATCGAGGTCTGAGGCAAACTGAGCAAAGGCTTCCACCTCCCTATACTGAGCGAGTTCGAGCCTTAGCCTTCCTGCAACCCGTTTCATCGCACGGATCTGGGCAGAACCCCCGACTCGCGAAACGGAGAGTCCCACGTTAATAGCCGGTCTTACCCCTGCGTAGAAAAGGTCGCTCTCAAGGTATATCTGCCCATCTGTGATCGAAATGACGTTTGTCGGAATATACGCGGAGACGTCGCCTGCCTGAGTCTCTATTATGGGAAGCGCGGTGAGGGAACCGCCGCCATCTTCATCCCTCATCTTGGCCGCACGCTCAAGGAGCCTCGAATGAAGGTAAAATACGTCTCCCGGATAGGCCTCCCGTCCCGGTGGACGTCTGAGGAGTAGGGAAAGCTGACGATACGCCCATGCGTGCTTTGTGAGGTCATCATAGATCACAAGAGCGTGCCTTCCGGTATCTCGGAAGTATTCGCCAAGAGCACATCCAGCATAAGGAGCAATAAACTGAAAGGGCGCTGGGTCACTCGCCGTAGCGGCAACAACCGTGGTGTATTCCATGGCTCCAAACTCCTTTAGCTTATCCACAACCTGAGCAACGGTTGATTGTTTCTGCCCTATGGCAACATAGATACAGTAGACATCCTGATCCCTCTGATTTATGATCGTATCGATGGCGATTGCGGTTTTTCCCGTCTGGCGATCTCCGAGTATAAGTTCCCTCTGCCCCCTTCCTATTGGGATCATACCGTCAATGGATTTGATCCCAGTCTGAAGCGGCTCACGAACGGGCTGACGGTAGACAACACCCGGTGCCTTTACCTCTATCCGCCTATACTCGTTGGCTTCAATCTCCCCTTTTCCGTCTATCGGCTGTCCAAGGGAGTTTACTACCCTCCCCTTCATATTGTCCCCGACGGGAACCTCGGCTATCCTCCCTGTGCGCTTTACAGTGTCCCCTTCCTGCACGTGTTTATCTTCGCCGAATATCGCTATACCGACATTGTCCTCTTCGAGGTTTAAGATGAGTCCCATGAGTCCGCTTTGGAACTCCACGAGCTCTCCAGCCATAGCCTGGTCGAGTCCGTAGGCACGGGCTATCCCATCGCCCACCGAGATGACCGTTCCCACCTCAGCCGTTTCTATTCTCCGTTCATACCCCTTGATTCTATTCCTTAAGATCTCGCCGATTTCTTCTATTCTGATCTCTCCCATCTTTTCTATAGCTCCTTGTTAAAAGTTCTATGGTTATTTAGCCGTCTATAAATGCAGGTTTATTATCCGTATCCAAAAACCAAGTCCCCCGCTACGTCATACGAAAATCCAATGGAAAGGAATGATATAACCATAGCGGAACCACCTAGGATTGCATCCATAATACAACATATTTTCTGCCGTCCCATCTCCAGCTTGTTCGTATAAATTCGTGGTTTAGAGGTTTTCATCCTATGGAGAGAACGTTTCTTATTCTCTCCAACTGGCTTTTAATACTACCGTCAAAAAGCTTATCTTCAACCTTTGCTATTATTCCGCCTAATATCTCGGGGTTGACCTTTACCATGATCTCAACGTCCTTTTTGGTGAGTTTACTTAGAGCCTCCTTAATCCTATTCAGATCGGATTCCGAAGGGTTTGTAGCCACTGTTATTTCCGCCCTTACCTTGCCAGAGGCCCTTCTTACCTTCCTCATAAAGGGCTCCCTTGATTTTACCAGGCTCTTAAACTTGCCTAGCTCGATCACCAAGCAGATGAAATTGATAGTTAGTCTATCAAACCCCGCTTTTTCCCCGATGTCACCGGCTACCGCCTTTCTCTCGGCCGTATCGTAAACCGCGTTTCCAAGAACATCCCCTACCTCTTCTCGATCGGAAAGGATTTGAAAAAAGACATCCAAGTCGGATGTGACTTTTTCAAGCTTTCCTTTCTCTCTCGCCGATTCGATAAGGGCCTCCATTAGGTCCCTTAGAGTTGCTACTGATGCCATTTCTCCTCTTCCTCTACCTTTTTAATAAATCCTTCCATAAAGCGTCTTTCATCGGATTCGTTAAGGTTTTGCTTAATTATACTTTCCGCAAGCCCCACTGCCAACGAAACCGCCTCGGATTGGATCTCCCGTTTTGCTTTGGCGGTTTCGAGTTTAATCGTCTCTTTTGCCTCCTCTCTTATCTTTTGAGAAGCAGCCTCAGCCTGCCTTAGGATCTCCCCTTTTTCGATCTCCCCCTCCCTTCGTATGGTCTCCTTGAGGGACTTAACCTCTTCCTCTATTCTTTTCATCCTCCCCTCGTATTCCTCATACCTCTTTTTCGCTTCCTCTATAACCCTTTTAGCCTCTTCTATCTCGTTTCCTATTATACCGCGACGTTCAATGAGAAAGTTCCTTATAGGTTCCTTTAGATAATAAGCAAGCACCACAATAAGTATAACGAGGTTTACAGCCTGCTCGCCAACCAACGTCCAGTTAAATCCACGCCCCTCCTCTGTAGCGGCCGCAATTACTAAACCCATAACATCTATATTCACGAATCTATACCTCCTTGCCGAGAATCCGTGAAGCCATCTCCCTTGCCAGGACCTCGATATCCGATCTGATTTTTTCCTTAATCTCCTTTGTTTCAGAGGCCAGTTTGCCCTTGGCCTCTTCTAAAAGGATCTGTGCCTCCTCCCTCGCTTTTCTTATTATATCCTCTGCTGCTGCCTGGGCCTCTCGCCTTATTTCGTTTCTCTCCTCTAAAGCCTTGGCCCGTGCTTCGTTAAGCCTCGCATTGTATTCACCTATTATCTGCCCTACCTTCTGTTCGAGCTCCTTTGCTTCCCCGATCGTTCCGGTTGTCAGTTGCTCCCTTTTTTCCATAAGCCCAAGAAGCGGTTTAAAGAGAAGGGAATTTAATACGAATATCGCAGCTACAAATACGATTATCTGGATAACGAGGGTCTTATCAACACTAAGGATACCCTCAGCGGCCATTGCGTTATAAGTGGTAACAGCAATGGTAATAAAAACATACGATAAAGCCTTTTTCCCCCCTTTTATCATCGCTTGTTATGACCTCCAGAAGTTTTTACCCCAGCCTCTATAGAAACCGCCCTTCTCTCAGAGAAGGTGATTTTAAGGAGCGGAGGGGCGATAAAGGTTGTAAGCATAACCATCACGGTTATAGCCGAAAAAAGCCTTGAATCAAAAACGCCGGATATAAGCCCCATCTGTGCAAAGATGAGTCCTACTTCCCCTCTCGGTATCATACCAACCCCTATTACGCTTTTCTTTATGTCTTTCCTAAACACCGCCCAGCCGCTTATGGCCTTTCCAAATACCCCAACAGCAAAAAGCACTAGAGCGATCAGCAATACGGGAACGTTTTCCCGGACAAATGGATTAAATACACGTACGTCTACTGCGGCTCCAACTGTTATAAAGAAAATAGGGGTGAACACATCCGCTACGGGTTTTATACGATCCTCTATGGGTTTAAGTTGGTTGGTCCTTGCAAGCACTAGACCCGCCGCAAACGCTCCAACTATAGGGGCAAGGCCAACCAGCTTTGCAATGTATGCGAATATAAAAGCAAAAGAAAGAGCACCTAAAAGAAGCATCCCTCGAACACGCATCCCGTTAATAAAATCAAAGAGTTTTCTCGATATCAGGTTTCCGACTAGAATAGCAAAGAAAAGAAACCCAAAGGCCTTTAGTGTGATAATACCTATTTCAACTACAGAGACCCCACCCTCTCCTCCCCGTTTTGCTACGTCGATAAGGCCACTTACGACGGCGAGTATTATTAAACCCAAAATGTCATCGATTACCGCTGCACCAAGCACGATTCGGGCCTCTTCACTCTGAAGGCGGTTCATATCCGAAAGGACCCTTGCCGTAATCCCAACACTCGTCGCCGTGAGCGTTGCGCCGGCTGTTATGGCTATAAGCATGGTAGAGGCATGGCTAGCATCATCCAATATTCCAAATCTCTCGAATGCGAGTACGCTTATAAATCCAAGAAAGAAGGGGACCACGACCCCTACAACCGCAACCATAGTGGAAGTAATCCCAACCCTGATCAGATCCCTGAGTTTCGTTTCGAGTCCGATTTCAAAGAGAAGAATGACAACCCCGACTTCGCTTAGAAGGTGAAACGTTTCGTATCCTGCCTGTCCTGGAACGGATGGAACAACGGCAAGAACACTGGCTCCAAGCATGACTCCCGCGATAAGCTCCCCCAGAACGGCGGGTTGCTTTATGCGTTCGGCTATCTCTCCAAAGGCTTTTGATGCAACGAGAATCAAAGCAAAGGCAAGGAGAAACCCTTCAACCGTAAGACCGCCCACTTCTTCTACTTTCATCTATGATTTGCAAATCCTTCGGATAGGAAATCTCAAAAGAAAACTCAATTTTTTAACATGAAAACCCCAAGGTGTCAAACCCCATCTTCGTAACCCGCCTCTTTAGGGAACGTAACCGTTCCCTCTATACCACTCCACCGTTTCCTTCAAGGCCCTATTTAGAGGTGTAAAACTCAAGCCCAGTTCCTCTTTTGCCTTTCTGTTCGATCCCGAAGCCCCAACCTCCATTGCCCTTATGGCATCTACGGCGAACCTAGGGGGATTCCCAGAAAAGAAAGACCCCAGTTCCATAAGATAGGCGGTTAGCTTTACAATCAAAAGAGGAGGGGTCTTTTTATCGGAAACGGGAACCCCCGTGATCTCATCTATAGCCCTAAATACATCCCCGATTCTAACGTTATCCCCGACGAGTATGTACCTCTCTCCCATCCTCCCCTTATCCACCGCAACCAGGTGACCCTCTATAACATCATCGATGTAGACAACTGGAATCACACTATCTTCAAACAGCTTGACCTTAAGCCTCCCGTTTAGAAGCTCTATAATCATCCTACCGAATGTCTTAAGATCACCGGGGCCTATCACAACACCCGGATTTAAAATCACAACTGGAAGGCCGTTTTCCCTGTAGATCCTTAGAACCTCTTTTTCGGCTAAGAACTTCGACCTTCCATAATGGCTCTCAAAGTCCCTCTTGTGCTCCGATTCTTCCGTTGTG
>CAZWVA010000033.1:0-29465 GCA_964636885.1 uncultured Spirochaetia bacterium | reverse complement strand
ACCCTGCAATAGTCGTCGTGGACGGCGATGGAAGGGGTGTTCAGTATTCGCTCCCGGTTGGGGCGATCATAGAGAAGAACGAGGGGGATGTGGTCCATGCTGGGGATATATTGGCCAAGATACCGAGAGAAACCGCTAAAACCAAGGACATTACGGGAGGGCTTCCAAGGGTGGCAGAGCTCTTTGAGGCCAGGATCCCGAGGGACCCTGCCATTGTAAGTGAGATCGACGGGATAATCTCATTTGGAAAGGACGTAAAGGGGAAGAGAAGGATAATAATAACCCCTGATGTCGGAGAGCCAAAAGAACATCTAGTCCCCAGGGGAAAGCACGTCCTCGTGAGGGAGGGTGAGCGTGTAAAGGCCGGGGACCAGCTTGTAGATGGTGCGGTGAATCCCCACGATATACTGAGGATCCGGGGTGAAAAGGCCCTTGACAGGTACCTGGTGGACGAGATTCAAGAGGTTTACAGGCTTCAGGGGGTCAAGATAAACGACAAGCACATCGAGGTCATTGTAAGGCAGATGCTAAAGCGTGTGAGGATAAAAGACCCAGGGGATACCACGTTTCTCGTTGGAGAGGCCGTTGAAAAGGCCGTATTCTTCGATGAAAACGAGAGGGTGACCTCCCAAGGGGGAAAACCCGCTTCGGCAGAGCCTCTTCTTCTCGGCATTACAAGGGCATCCCTCAGCACGGATAGTTGGCTTTCCGCCGCTTCGTTCCAGGAAACCACAAGGGTGCTTACCGATGCCGCATGTGAAGGAAAGGAGGACCGACTCCATGGCCTCAAGGAAAACGTGATTATGGGGAGGCTAATCCCGGCTGGTACGGGTCTTCCCATGTATAGGAATATAGACGTGGAGGTTAAGATACCTGAGATCCCGGTTCCCGTTCCCATTCAAGAGAAGCAGTGATTATTAGGGGGCGTATCTCCTCTAATCCCTTCTTTTCTATCGCCATGGAAAAGACGCACAGAATCGAACTGGAGAAGACGTATAATCCGAAGGAGGTAGAGGAAAGGTGGTATAGGTTCTGGATCGATAGAGGTTACTTCCATGCCTCTACCTCTTCTAAAAAACCCCCTTTTACAATCGTAATACCTCCCCCAAATGTGACCGGGTCCCTACATATAGGGCATGCCTTAAATAACACCATTCAGGACATCCTGATCCGATACAAGAGGATGAAGGGTTTTAACGCCCTTTGGATTCCGGGGACCGACCACGCCGGTATCGCGACACAGACCGTGGTCGAAAGGGAACTCCGTAAGGGTGGGATAAGGCGTGAAGACCTCTCAAGAGAGGAATTCATAAAGAGGGTCTGGGATTGGAAGGATCTCTATGGGAAGAGGATCATCGAACAGTTAAAGAGGCTGGGGGCCTCCTGTGACTGGTCAAGGGAGAGATTCACAATGGACGCTGGCTTTTCCCTGGCCGTAAGGGAGGTCTTCGTAAGGCTCTATAAAGAGGGTCTTATCTATAGGGGGTATTACCTCGTAAACTGGTGTCCTCGGTGCGGTACGGCCCTTTCCGATCTCGAGGTTACGAGGAAAGAGACCAGGGGGAAGCTCTATTATCTCAGATACCCATTGGCATCCGATAACACGGATAGGGAGCCAGGAAAGCATATAGTCGTTGCCACAACGAGGCCCGAAACGATGATGGGAGATACTGCGGTTGCGGTAAATCCAAAGGATGATAGGTATAAGGGGGTTATCGGCAAGGAGGTGGTTCTTCCGGTTGTAAATAGAAGGATACCCGTGATCGCGGATGAGGATGTGGATATGGAGATGGGAACGGGTGCTTTAAAGATCACCCCTGCACACGATTTTGCGGACTTTGAGATCGGCAATAGACACGGCCTTCCCAGGGTTCAGATTATGGATTTTAAGGGCGTTATGAACGAGAACGCGGGAAGGTATTCGGGGCTCGACAGGTTTAAGTGTAGAGAGAGGATCGTTCAGGACTTTGAGAGGGAGGGTGTACTTGAAAAGGTAGAGGATTACCCGCTTCAGCTTGGGATGTGCTACAGGTGTGGCACCGTGGTTGAGCCTATGCTCTCGGTCCAGTGGTTTGTAAGGACGAAACCACTTGCCGAACCCGCGATTCAGGCGGTTCAGAGTGAGAGGACCAGAATCATACCCGAGGGTTGGAAGAACACGTATTTCGAGTGGATGAGGAACATAAGGGACTGGTGCGTATCTCGACAGATATGGTGGGGTCATAGGATCCCCGCCTGGTTCTGTAAGGATTGTAACGGGATAACGGTTTCCGTAGATCAACCGACCCAGTGCGAAGTCTGCGGCTCCAAGAATATAGAACAGGAAACCGACGTTCTCGATACCTGGTTCAGTTCTGCCCTCTGGCCCTTTGGAACGCTGGGATGGCCGGAGAATACGGAGGAACTCAGGATCTTCTATCCGACCTCTGTCCTTGTTACGAGCTTCGACATCCTCTTTTTCTGGGTTGCGAGGATGATGATGATGGGGCTTAAGTTCATGGGGGACGTTCCCTTTAGAGACGTCTATATCCACGCTCTTGTTAGGGACGAGAAGGGTGAGAAGATGAGTAAAACTAAGGGAAACGTCATTGACCCTCTCGATATAATGGAGGATTTCGGAGCGGATGCCTTAAGGTTCAGCCTCACTGCACTTGCCGCTCAAGGAAGGGACATAAGGCTTTCGATTCCCGTTATAGAGGGCTACAGGAACTTCATGAACAAGATATGGAACGCATCGAGGTTCGTATTCATGAATCTGGATGGTATGGGGGTAACCCCTACCGACTCTCCGCTTTCTACATCGGATAAGTGGATTCTCACGAGGTTAAATAGAACGATTAAGGAGGTGGAGGACTCTTTAGAGCTATACGAGTTCGATAAGGTAGCACGCACCATCTATCAGTTCATATGGGGTGACCTCTGTGACTGGTACATAGAACTCGTAAAGCCTACGCTTGGTGGGGATGACGAGAAGGCAAAGAGAAGGGTAAAGGGGGTCTTAGTAAAAGTCCTCTCATCTGCTCTACAACTCCTTAGTCCTATTGCCCCATTTATCACGGAAGAGATCTATCAGAGGTTTAGGGAGATCGGTTTCAGCTTGCCGACACCCGATGGGGGGGAGGCAGAAAGCATAGCCATAAGCGCTTATCCGAAATTCGAGGAGAAGGGGATCTATGAGGATGCCCATAACGAGATCGAGTTCATTAAACAGATCGTGGTTGCCATAAGGAATCTAAGGGCCGTGGTCGGAGTCCACCCTTCAAGCACGGTTAGAGTCGTTCTTATTCCCGATAACGAAACGGTTCTCAAAAGGATTAAAGCGAATGAGGGTTCCATTCTCAGCTTGGCAAGGGTCTCAATCGACCTTTCCCAAAGGGAAAAGCCAAAGAAGGCCGTCACTCAGGTTGTAGAGGGGCTTCAGATATTCCTCCCGGTTGAGGGTCTGGTTGACGTTGACAAGGAGGTTGAGAGGATAAAGCGCGAGCTCTCAAGGATCGTAAGAGACGTGGAACTCTCGCGTAAGAAGCTCTCCAACCCCGATTTTATAGGGCGTGCCCCCGAGGACGTGGTTGAAAGGGAGAGGGAGAGGTTCGAGGAGCTTTCCCTCAAAAGGAGGAGGATGGAAGAGGTGCTTGAGAAATTGAGTGAGGTTGGCTGAGACTCTACCTATCTGTCAAAGAGGTGGAGTTGTCTGAACTTTACCTTTGAATCCGTTATCTCCACCGGATAATCCCCAGTAAAGCAGGCGTTACAGAAGTTCTCCATACCGTCAAACATCCTGTAGCTCTCAACCGTATCGACCGCCTTCATGACGCCGTCAAGGCTGAGGTACCCAAGGGTATCTGAGGTTATGTACTTGTTTATCTCCTCAACGTCGAGGGAGTTTGCGATGAGCTCTTCTTTAATCGGCGTATCAACACCGTAGTAGCATGAGAACTTCATTGGTGGGGAGCTTATCCTCATATGGACCTCCTTTGCCCCTGCAGTGCGTATCATCTTTACTATCTTACGACTCGTAGTTCCCCTTACGATCGAATCGTCAACGATCACGACCCTTTTCCCCGAAAGGACCTCCCTTATGGCGTTTAACTTTAACTTCACCCCAAAGTTCCTAATCGACTGCTGGGGTTCTATGAACGTCCTTCCAACGTAGTGACTCCTCAGGAGTCCTATCTCGAGGGGAAGCCTTGATTCCTCGGCGTACCCGATCGCAGCCGGAACCCCAGAATCGGGAACGGGTACGACTATATCCGCATCCGCTGGTTGCTCGCGTGCGAGTTGTTTTCCGAGTTCCTTCCTTACCTGATAGACGTTTCTTCCAAAGATGAAGCTATCCGGTCTTGCGAAGTATATGAACTCAAAGACGCACTGTGCGTGCTTTGATGGTGGAAAGGGTTTAAAGGATTCGATTCCCTTGTTGTTTATGACGAGAATCTCTCCTGGGTCAACCTCCCTTATGAACTCTGCCTCTATAAGGTCAAAGGCGCAGGTTTCGGATGCGACCACAACGGCATCACCCAGCCTTCCGAGGACAAGGGGTCTAAACCCATAGGGGTCGCGTGCAGCGACCATGAATTTCGGAGAGAGGAAGAGGAGGGAATACGCACCCTTACACCTTATAAGGGCGTCCGTGATCCTCCTTATCAGCTTGTCTTCCTTTGACCTTGCAATGAGGTGGACTAGAACCTCCGTATCGGTTGTTGACTGGAAGATCGCCCCTTCCTGTTCGAGTTCCCCTCTTAGTGTCCTTGCGTTTGTAAAGTTGCCGTTATGTGCGACGGCGAGTTCGCCTTTAAAGTAGTTAATCACTATTGGTTGGCTGTTTTTAAGGTGGCTTGAGCCGGTGGTTGAGTACCTAACGTGTCCTATTGCGTTTTTCCCGGGAAGCTTCGAGAGAACCTCCTCTGTAAATATGTCGGATACGAGCCCCATCTCTCGGTGCGTATAGAGGTGGGTGCCATCTGATGTGACGATACCAGCGCTCTCCTGCCCGCGGTGTTGGAGCGCATGGAGTCCGAGATACGTGAGGTTTGCGGCCTCGGGGTGACCGTAGATCCCAAAAAGCCCGCACTCTTCCCTTATCTTAAGCATGGCTCTTTAAAACGTTCTCAAATCCAAGAGCCCAAGACTCATAGGCCCTTATTATTGAAACATCGATCAGCCCTTTGATGGATAACCTGTCCCCTCCCACCTCACCTATAATCTCCATCGGAACCCCACGCTTTGAGGCCATCCTCTCAAGGGAGTTAATGTTTTTCTTGTCTATAGATACGAGCGCCCTTGACTGTGACTCTCCGAAAAGAAGGGCGTCTTCTCTTATCCTTCCGTCTTTCAGCTTAACGTTTACTCCCACCGGCCCCTTAGGGGTAAAAGACGACTCAGCGAGGGCGATGGCCAGCCCTCCCTCTGAGAGATCATGCGCCGAGTTTAGTATTCCCGCCTGTGCCGCCTCGATTAGGGTCCATATGAGTTTCGATTCGGCATCCAGGTCGAGAAGAGGAGGGTGACCCGAAACCAGCCCGTGAATCGTCTTTAGATACTCGCTTCCCCCTAGCTCCTCTTTTGTTTCGCCAAGGAGCACAACGGTATCTCCCTCCCTTTTAAACCACTGTGTAACGCGCCTTCTTATGCCCTCTATGAGCCCCACCATTGCAACGGTTGGTGTTGGGTAGATCGCCCTATCCTCGGTCTCATTATAAAAACTGACGTTGCCACTAACCACAGGAGTACCAAGCGCCCTGGCCGCTTCTGACATGCCCTCTATGGATTTTTTAAACTGCCACATTATCTCTGGTCTCTCCGGGCTCCCAAAGTTGAGACAATCCGTAATCGCAATGGGAATGGCGCCCGAGCAGGCAAGATTCCTTGCGCTTTCTGCCACCGCGATTCTGGCTCCAACGTAAGGGTCTAGATAACAGTACCTTGAATTGCAATTTGAGGTGAGGGCTATCCCCTTGTCCGTTCCCTTTATCCTTATTACAGCCGCATCTGAGCCCGGGGGGGTGACCGTGTTGGTTCGCACCATGTGGTCGTATTGCTCGTAGATCCATCTCTTGCTCGAAAGGTTAGGGGAGGATAGGAGTGTAACGAGAACCCTTCCCATGTCATCCGGTACCCGTATGGAGGGGTATTTTAGTTTCCCTACCTCCTTTAGATAGGCGGGCTTTCTATAAGGTCTTCTATATATGGGTGCGTCCTTTGTGATGAGACGAATCGGAAGATCCACTACCTCTTTTCCATCTTCGAGTATACTAAGCCTCTTAGTACCGCTAACCTCTCCTATTACGGAAAAATCGAGTGCCCATTTCTTGAATATCCTTTCTGCTACCTCCTCTTTTCCCCTTTTTATGACGACAAGCATTCTCTCCTGTGACTCTGAGAGCATCACCTCGTATGGACTCATTCCTGTTTCACGCCTTGGAACCCTATCTATGTAGAGGACGATTCCCGTTCCGGCTCGCTCTGCCATCTCCGTAGAGGAGGAGGTAAGCCCTGCCGCTCCCATGTCCTGAATCCCGACTACAACCCCGGTTTTAAATAGTTCAAGGCACGCCTCGAGGAGGAGTTTCTCCGTAAAAGGGTCTCCAACCTGAACCGCCGGTCTTTTCTCCTCCGCTTCCTTGGAAAACGTCTCCGATGCCATAACGGCCCCATGGATCCCGTCCCTTCCCGTTTTTGAGCCGACGTATATAACGGGATTCCCGATCCCCTTTGCGCGGCCTCTGAATATCTCGTTTCTTCTCGTGACTCCGAGGGCAAAGACGTTTACGAGAGGGTTTCCGTTATAACACTCCTCGAAGTACACCTCGCCGCCGACCGTTGGGATCCCAACACAGTTTCCGTATCCTGCGATCCCCGAGACCACGCCTTCAACCAGGTATCTGGTTTTTGGGAGCTTTGGGTCTCCAAACCTAAGTGAATCGAGAAGGGCAATGGGTCTTGCCCCCATGGTGAAGATATCCCTCAGTATTCCGCCTACCCCAGTTGCCGCTCCCTGATAGGGCTCTATAAAAGAGGGATGGTTGTGGCTTTCCATCTTGAATGCGATGCAAAGGCCGTCTCCTATATCGACTATTCCAGCGTTCTCGCCCGGCCCTTGAATAACCCTTTCGCCCTTGGTTGGAAGCCCCTTTAGGTGGACTTTTGAGCTCTTATACGAGCAGTGTTCGGACCACATGGCAGATAGTATCCCGATTTCGGTTATGTTTGGCTCCCTGCCCAGGGTCTCTACTATCTTCTCGTATTCGTCCTCCGTGAGTCCGTGGCTTAGAGCGATACCTTTATTATCCATTATTATCCATAGGATATACCCGTAAAAGAGAATTATACCTGTTAAACATATGGGAGTGTATAGAAATATAATTAAACACTAAGGAGGTCTTCTTTTATATCCCTCTATTATTTATCCCAGGTGCTCATCTCCTAACCGGTATGAACACACGCTTGACACTAGATTGCATCTGTTATAGCATGGATATTAAACGATTCGCAGGCTAACACCCTTAATAAGGAATTATACTGCATTTTTGCAGTCTAATTGTTAGTTAGGCAGCGCCAAGATGTGGAGGGTTCATGTCTAAACCGACTCGAGTCAACGAAGCAATCCAAACGCACTACACCCGTCTTGATTTAGGGAAGGTCATCCTCGCAGCGCTGGAAAAGGCAGGCAAGGACGTGAACCGCCTTACTCCGGAGGACCTGGCACCCATCGACGAGTTTCACATCCGGGGTCGGGCGGCGACGCTCGAGCTCGCCCGCGCTGTGGGTCTGGACTCCACAAAGCATGTACTGGACGTCGGTAGCGGCGTTGGCGGGACGGCTAGATGCCTTGCGAAGGAATTCGGGTGCCATGTCACCGGCATCGATCTCACCGAGGAGTACTGCCGTGCGGCCACGATGCTCTCCGCCAAAATCGGCCTTGCGGACCTGGTTAATTATCGTCAAGGCGACGCCACAAGCCTGCCATTCGATGATGGGTCGTTTGACGTCGTGTGGACCGAGCATGTCGCGATGAATATTCCAGACAAACCGAGGCTATACCGAGAGATGCATCGCGTCCTCAAACCGGGTGGCACGCTCGCGATCTACGACATTCTCGCCGGGCCAGGCGGCCCAGTGCTTTTCCCGGTTCCTTGGGCGCGTACCCCTGAATCGAGCTTTCTCGCGACACCTGATGAATTGCGTATGCTCCTTGAGAAATCCGGGTTCAAGGTCATGGTTTGGTCCGATACAACTGATGCTGCGCGTGTCTGGTTCGTAGCGCTGGCCGAGAAGATTCGCAAAGAAGGCATGCCGCCGCTTGGCTTTCATGTGCTGCTCGGGTCCGATTTTCAGGTCATGGCGCAGAATCAGAGGTGCAACATCGAGGAGGCTCGGATTGTTCTTGCGCAAGTTGTCGCAAAGAAATATGCGCTGCCTAACAGCGGCGTGCAACAGACGCCCGCAAGCGGGCGCGGCTGAGCGGCCTGCCGTTAGGCCGTGAAAGAAAAGAAAGGATGTGGTGGAAAATGAAAGAGACCTCATGTCAGTACACAGGAAACAGACCGAGGCAGCAACGGCCACGCACGTTGCGGCAAATTAACAACCCTAACAAAGGGGAAAGGAGGAAATGACCATGAAAAACCATGCAATGAAATCCGCAGTACTCGCCGGGGGCGTAGTTGCCCTTTTGCTATTCCTGACGAGCGGCCCTGCCCTCGCCCACAAGAACAACACCAGTACCGCCATAGTGTTTTCCGCCACTCCGGTCACAGAGGGGACGCTGGTGACCATCACCGCGACAGTAACGTTCCTCTATCTTCTCGTATTCGTCCTCCGTGAGTCCGTGGCTTAGAGCGATACCTTTATTATCCATTATTATCCATAGGATATACCCGTAAAAGAGAATTATACCTGTTAAACATATGGGAGTGTATAGAAATATAATTAAACACTAAGGAGGTCTTCTTTTATATCCCTCTATTATTTATCCCAGGTGCTCATCTCCTAACCGGTATGAACACACGCTTGACACTAGATTGCATCTGTTATAGCATGGATATTAAACGATTTGCAGGCTAACACCCTTAATAAGGAATTATACTGCATTTTTGCAGTCTAATTATTAGTTAGGCGTGTGATTTTGTCTACAGCGTGTGCGAATACCCAAAAAGGAGACAAACATGAGCAAGGATCTGATTCCAAAGATGACGTTGGCCCCATCACGGCGGACGTTCTTGCACTGGAGCGCAGTGATGCTTGGGGGCGCGCTTCTGGGGGGCCCCGCTTTTGCCGCCAACCAAGTCTGTCGCCTCACCGAGCCCGAGATAGTTGGTCCGTTCTATCGGTTCGGCGCGCCGTTTCGGAGTCAGCTGGCGGGACCTGACGAGCCCGGTGACAGGCTGATTCTGACCGGCACTGTATTCAGTTCAGACTGCCGTACACCGTTGCCTGGGGCGCTGATCGAGATGTGGCAAGCGAACAACTCTGGCCTATACGACACGAGCAAGCCTGGCAACTTCACCGAGGCCACTACCTTCCACTTGCGGGGGATGCTGTATACGGATGAAAAAGGCCGGTACGAGATTGAGACGATTGTGCCGGGCCGTTATCCGATCCCGCCGAATCTGCCGGGACTTGAGAAATACGCAGGATTGACGCGACCCGCCCACATTCACTTCCGGGTGATCGAATCGCTTCACGTCCCGCTCACGACGCAGCTCTATTTCAAGGGTGACCCCTTCATCGCCAAGGACCCCTGGGCTGGCCACAAGCAATCCTTGGCTATCGATTTAAAGCAGGACGGCAAGCTTCGACGCGGGGTTTTTGACATTGTGCTCGCCAGAGGTTTGTAGAAGGTGTGCCTAACGAGGCGCTACAGCCGACGCGCCCGTTTCCGCGGGCGCGCGGCTGAGCTTCAGTCGTTAGGCGCATAGTCTCAATCATTAGGACAAACAATGCAAGAGAATGAATGGGTTCGTTCTATCCTTGGAGAGATTCACAGTCGTTTAGTATCAAGTGACGACCATTTGCAGGTGATTGCGGGTAGCAGATTGCTGTATGCCTACGAAGTGCGCTATTATCAAGACAACAATAGACCCGAGTCCGTTTTTATGGACTATGAGACAGATATGCTAGTGACCGAGTCTGCCAATAATCGTTGGAAACCACGTGTAGTTATTGAAACCAAGTTGAAACAAGTGACCACCCACGATGCAATAACCTATAGCCAAAAAGCCACGACTCATAAACAGGTGCATCCCTATCTACGTTATGGGATGTTACTTGGCAATAGAGGAAACTATCCTCTGCCTGGCAGGTTGTTCCGACACGGTTCACACTTTGACTTTATGGTGTCTTGGGCGGCTGAACGGCCCACAACAGAGGAATTGAACTATTTTATCCAGTTGTTACTTGAGGAAGTTGCTGCGTCACGGTTAATGGAGGAGGTGATTTACGAAAGCCGTAGTCCACATCGGAATCGGTACACATTGCTACACAAAAAGTTGGTTGTACGTTAGCAATAGTATGCGCCTAACAAACGCATCCAGCCGACACCTGTGACGGCGCGGCTGATGCGCGTGCCGTTAGCATGCACAGGAGGAGTACTCATGGGTAGCGCAACAATTCAAGGTCAACTCTGGGGAGCTCGTGCTCAGGACTGGGCGACCTACGTGGAGCAGGTGTGCTTGCCGCTTTTCGGTGCGACCCTCGATGCCGCCCGCGTGACCGAGGGCACGCGCCTGCTCGACGCCGGCTGTGGCGCGGGACTCCTGGCGCTGCTGGCCAGCTTCCGTGGCGCGCAGGTGACCGCTCTCGACGCCTCGCCGGGGCTCCTGGCTATAGCGCGGCAACGGTTGCCCGGGGCCGATGTCCGGGAAGGTGATCTGGAGGAGCTCCACTTCGCCAACGCCAGCTTCGACGCGGTCGTGGCCGTCAACAGCGTCTTTTACGCAGCGGATATGGCGGCCGCCATGCGCGAGCTCGTCCGCGTCGCCCGGCGTGGCGGTCGGGTGGTCGTCACTGCCTGGGGACCGCCCGAGAAATGCGAATTCTTAACGGCTGTGATGCCTGCGCTCGGGCCGCTGATGCCGCCCTTGCCGCCCGGCGCTACCCCGCCACATCCAGGAGCGTTGTCCGAACCGGGAGCGCTGGCGGGCCTCCTCAAAGCGGCGGGCTTGCGCGTCGTGGAGGAGGGTGAGGTTGCCTGTCCCTTCGTTTTCCCGAGCACCGAGGCCTCGTGGCGAGGCAATGCCAGCGCCGGCGTCAACCAAGCGGCCATCGCGCATAGCGGGGAGGCCGCGGTTCGCGCCGTGTATGCAAACGCCGACCGCGCCCACATGCGACCCGACGGGAGTGTTCGGTATGAGAATGTCTTTCTCTGGGCTGCTGGCGAGCGACCGTAGCGATGGACGCTCGTGAGTGCATGCTAACAATCGGTTTCAGCAGACGGCGCTGTCGCGTCGCCGCTGGTGTGGACGGTTCTCTCTTGCTATGCAGGGTAATTTGTTTATAAGTGCGGTACTTTTTTCTGTTTTAGCCTCCTTTTAGATTCTTAACAAAATCCGCTAAATCCGTGCCAGGATCCCTAAGTTCATTCTCATACCTCTTCATATCGACATCCCGGACCCTTATGAGTTCTCTTGCCGCTCTCATCTCTCTTCCCTTCGGTTTAATGAGAAAAACACCCACGATACGGCCACCCCGGAAGGCAAATGAACCAAGCGGGGGTTTCCCCTCTTCTCCCCTTATCCAGTGTTCGCTTCCGGATTCTAAAGCACCTATGAAGATAAGGGGTATTCCAAAGATCCCTGAGTCGTATCCGGTTACATACGCATACTCAACCCTTGCACCCGCCATGTTTCTTCCCGCAGTTTGCCCCTGGAACTGGGCGTTTTCTATATGTCCAACTATGTGCTTCTCCCCGAGAATCGGGTCATCGAATTCCGCGACGTCCCCGGCAGCATAAACCCCCTCTATACAGGTTTCAAGAAACCCGTTTACCCGAACCCCACGTTCGATTGCTATACCCGTATCTTTCAAGAAACCTATATTGAGATCGAGTCCGACTCCAACCCCGACCAGGTCTCCCTCAATAGCCTTTCCGCTTTCGGTTCTAACCCCCTTTACCCATCCGTCTTTTCCCTCGAATTCGATTACCTTCTCTTCAGGAAGGACCTCAATCCCGCCCTCTTCTAGTTTCTCCATAAGATGGTTTCCTACGGGTTCGGGTAGGAGAGACTGCCAGACGTATCTCTCAAGCATAATAAGCTTTACGGGAACCCCTTTTTCACGAAGCGCAACGGCTAACTCGACCCCTATAAAACTCCCCCCAATCACAACGGCCTGTTTTGCGGCCTCTACCGCCTTTCTAATCTCATTCGAGTCATGAAGGGTTCTAAGGTAATAAATCCCCTTAAATCTCCCCCGGGGATACTAAGTCTCTTTGGTCTTCCTCCTGTAGCGATAAGGAGCTTTTTGTAAGAGATCTCAATTCCATTATCCAGTACGACGGACCTTTCCTTTAGACTGACGCCAACCGCTTTCTTGCCTTTGATAAAAGTAGCTCTATTCTTCTCGTAAAAATCCTCATCCACGAGATAAAGGTCTTCTTCTTTAAGTCTTCCCTGGATGTATCCCTTTGTAAGGAGAGGAAGCGAATACGTGCGGTACGGTTCATCCCTTACTATTATGATTCTCCCATCTGGGTCTTCCTGCCTGATACCCTTTACAGCCCAGGTCCCTGCAGGCCCACCTCCCAGGATCAAATACTCGGTTTGCATAGTTTAAATTATAAACCCATATATATGAATCGTAAAAGCGTGAGATCTGCAGAGATTATTTGAGTTCTATCTCTTCTACTTCATTAAAGTAGTTGCAGTTTAGTAGAAAATCGAAGCATAACTGACATGCAACGAGGTTGAATGTCAGTATGAAAAGGGAATGGGTTTTTCGACCGCAGACGTTACAGTGTTGAAGTGAGTCGGATATCAGTATCTTAACGGGATTTTCTCCCTTCGATACGTATTCCAAGAATGGATTTACGGTGGACATCGCTCCAATCGGCATGTTTCACCTCTCTTGTCTAATTGGCTTGCAATTTGCATGCCAGATGCGATGGGTATTGCGTTTGAATATAACTTATTGAAATCATGAGGTTTTATATATGGCCGATCAAAGCGGGGCCCACAATCCGCCTATATAATAAAATGACTTGCACATGATTTGATTCCCCGTGACTGTAAATCAGTCACGTTTAAAGATTTGCTTAATCTTAAAATCACTTATTTACATTCTTCCCTTCGATAATCTGTTAAGGAGAAATCCAGATAATCGTATAGATGTTTAAGATCAATGCACAGGTTGAAATTCTTCGGTCGCGGAGTTTACCCTGAGCAAAGCCGTGGGGCTCCCTCAGAATGACAAATGACAGATTTTGAGGTGACTTGTACTATTTGGCCTCATATTCAATCTCAGGTAACCTCTATTCTTCGATATGAAGAAGAGAATACTCGTTGCGATGAGTGGAGGGGTGGATAGTGCAACTACCGCTGCCCTTCTAAAGAGGGAGGGGCATGAGGTAATAGGTGTAACCATGCAACTCTGGGACTACGGGGATAGAGATGGTGGCTGTTGCTCTGCCGATGACGTAAGGGACGCAAGGAGGGTAGCCGACCAGATTGGGATTCCCCACTACGTTGTAAACTACATGGACGTCTTTAAGAGGTACGTAGTTGAGGACTTTATAGGCAAGTACCTATCTGGAAAGACCCCAAGCCCCTGTATCCTCTGCAACCAGTTTATGAAGTTTGATTTCCTTCTAAGGCGCGCGCTTGAGATCGGGGCCGACTACCTTGCTACTGGCCATTACGCCAGGATTGAAACCGATGAAGAGACTGGAGGGTTTTATGTATGCAAGGCGTTGGATAGGACGAAGGACCAGTCCTATTTCCTCTTTACACTTACACAGAAGGAACTCAGTCGCCTTATGTTTCCACTGGGCTCTATGACAAAGGAGGAGGTAAGGGGGATAGCAAAGGGTATGAACCTTAGAGTCGCAAATAAGCCGGATAGTCAGGAGGTGTGTTTCATTACGGGTGGCGATTACAGGGATTTCCTTAAGGATCGTGTGGGGATAAGAGGGCAAAGAGGCGAAATCGTCGACGTTAATGGAAACGTTCTGGGTTACCACGACGGCATTTATTCCTTCACTGTTGGCCAGAGAAGGGGGTTGGGGATCGCAAGGGGAAGGCCTGTTTACGTTCTTAGGGTGGAGCCAGATACGAACAGGGTTATCGTCGGAGAGGAGAAGGAGATCTTTAGAACGAGGCTCATCGCAAACAATCTGACCTGGGCCAACGGGGCCCCATCCGACGGGATACTGGTTAAGGCCAAGATAAGATACCGCCACATGGAAGACGACGCCGTTATCAGGGTCCGGTCTCATAATGAGGCTCTAGTTGAATTTAAGACCCCACAGCGCGCTATAACCCCGGGTCAGGCGGTTGTTTTTTATAGGGAAGAAAGGGTCATCGGAGGGGGCTGGATTAACGAGGTTCTTTAGGGATGAAGAGGATTTCAGTTGTAACGCTTGGATGCAAGGTTAATCAGTATGATACCGCCGCCATACTAAACATGCTCCCAGAAGGTGGATACAAGAGGGTTCCCTTTCCCGAAGAGGCGGATATATACGTGATAGATACCTGTACAGTAACGCACAGGGCCGATGCCGAGGCGAGGCACTATATAAGCCGTGCAAAGAGGATAAACCCAAATGGCATCGTCATAGTTACCGGATGTTACGCTCAGGTCTCCCCGGATGAACTCAAAGGGATAAAGGGGGTTGACTACGTGGTTGGAAACTCAGATAAGTTTTCCTCCTTGGTCAGGATAATACGGGAGGCCGAGGTGCAATCGGAACCCAGGGTTTTGGTGAGAGACATATTTAAGGAGAAGGGAAGGGGGTTTGAATCCCCTGAGATCGGTTTCTTTCCCGAAAGGACAAGGGCCTTTCTTAAGGTTCAGGACGGATGCAACTATAGATGCACGTTCTGCATAATCCCATACGCTAGGGGAAGATCGAGGAGTCTTCCCATAGGAGAGGTCATAAGACGGATGGAAACCCTTTCGAGAGCCGGTTACAGGGAGGTGGTTTTAACCGGGGTTCATATAGCGAGTTATGGAAGGGACATTGGAACAACCCTCTTGGAGCTCCTCCTTGAGATTGAGAAAAGAGGGATAGTAAAGAGGGTTCGACTCACCTCGCTCGACCCTGCCGATACAAATGGCGACCTCATAGGTTTCATTGCCGAGTCTAAGACCATATGCCCTCAGTTCCATATAGCCCTCCAGAGCGGCGATAGGGACGTTCTTAAGAGGATGAGAAGGAGGTACACGCCAGAGCGGTTTCTCCAGTGCACAAACCTCATAAGGGAGAGGATCCCGGATGCCGCTATAGGCACAGACGTCATGGTCGGGTTCCCTGGAGAGACCGACGGGGAGTTCCGTAATACCCTAGACCTGCTAAAGGAATCGGCCCTTACCTATTTCCATGTTTTTTCATACTCGAAAAGGAGGGGGACCCCTGCGGCATCGATGCCCAATCAGGTTCACCCCAATGTCATAAAGGAGAGGAGTCGGATTCTGAGGGAGCTAGGACTGGAGAAGAAAAGCGCTTTTTATAGAGGATTTATAGGAAGGAGGCTTCCCGTTTTGGTTGAAAGAGGGGAAAGGGGAACCACACCGAACTACATCAATGTTAGGATCGCAGGCGGCGATTTTAGGGTTGGCGATGAGGTCGAGGTCGAGATTAGGGATGTTACGGAAAACGAGGCCTTGGGGGTCCCCGTCTAATGTAAGATCTGGACTCGTTTTCTCATCGCTTCTCTCAGTATGGTTCTATGATGCTTAGTAGGGTAGCTCTCTGTTTTCTTTTCCTCCTCTTCCTCGGCTGTTTTTTAGACGGGCGTGTTAGCTCTGAGATAGACCCGTTTCCTCCGGTTCACCCTGAACTCACCCTTAGGGTTTGGATGCTTTCGGACATTCAACCTGTAGACCGAAAGCAGAGAAGGGAGTTCGAAGAGGCCATTTCCGACATCAACAGGAACGTCCCGGGCATAGACCTTGCCATAGTAGCGGGTGACATAGTCGATGCGGCTGACGAAAGGGATTTTGATTGGTACGACTCGGAAAAGCCCTCCTCCTATATAAAGGAGTGGTACGAGATCGCAGGGAACCACGATCTCAAGCTGGACAGGGGCGAAGGCTACAAGAGGAAGATAAGGAGGGATTTTCACTACTCTTTTACCAAGGGAAACATCCTCTTTATCCTCATGTCGGATGAGAAAAGGGGTAAGGCCACTGAGATCTCAGACGAGGCCTTCAGATGGTGGAGGAATCTGGTAATAAACAATCAGGATAAAATAATAGTCGTCGTTACGCATGCGCCACTTGAGGGAAGCGGGATCCCTTTTTCCACGCATAGGGACAGGCAGATTAAGGATTCTAGGCGCTTTACCGAGGTCCTTAGGAGGTATAGAGTTGATATGTGGATTTCGGGTCACCTTCACATCCCCCACTCATTGGCCAATAATATAGTGAGGAGTAGTGAATATAAAGGAGCGTTATTCATAAACGTCTCATCTATTCGCACAGAGCTTATGGGTATTAAACCCTCCGAATCGAGAATCGTTACCTTTACCTGCGGTTCCAATAAGGTGGTTATAAGATCCAGAAACCATACCAATAGGAGATACGAAAGGAGTCTCGATGCCGAGTTTAGGCTCTCAAAGGAATACAGGTGTGGGATGGATGAAAGACCGATAATCCCTCTCGGATAGCGGGCTACAGTTTTTTCCTCTTTCTCTTCACGTAGTCGACAAGGAGGTATTTCCCGAGCTGGGCTGGGGTTGTGAAGAAGGCGCGTCCTTTATTGATGCGTGTCATTTCGTCTACGAACCTTCTAAGGGACGAGCTATCGTCCAGCATGAATGTATTAATCGTGATCTCCCTTCTCGTTACCCGTTTTACCTCCTTTAGGGTTTCAAAGGTCGCTCTTGGACTGAGACCCCCAAAGAACATGGGGAGTTCCACCTGGAGATACCCGTCAAGGAAGTACGCCGTGGGTTGACCGTCCGTGATGAGGATTATCTGTTTATTTTGTGTCTTGTGCTTTGAAAGCAACCTCGAAGCGACGATGAGAGCCTCCTGGATATTCGTGAACGGATCGTTTGAATCCCATGTCGTCGTCGCGAGTTGCTCCGTGGTAAGCGTTCTTGCTCTGGTTGAGAAACCGACTATGTATAGGTTATCCCTTGGGTACTGCGTTCTTATGAGGTGGTCGAGGGCAAGAGCAACCCGCTTTGCCGCAGGGAATCTGCCCTGAAAGCTCATTGACCAGCTGAGATCGAGAAGGAGGGCTGTTGTAGACTGGGTGTGATACTCCATGTCATAGACCTCAAAGTCCTCAGGGGCGACCTTTATGGGGCTTCCTCCCGTTTGACGGAGTAGTGAGTTCTTAAGGGTTCCAACGACGTTCAGATTGAATGGGTCTCCGAATTCGTATTCCTTCACGTTCTCGAGCTTGATGGCGCCAAACCCGCGCTGTTTGGTCTCATGACCGCCGAATTGATGTCTTTTTAAAGAGGAGAAGATGTCCCTAAGGGCGAGCTCTCCTATCTTTCTAATCCCCTTTGCTGTGAGCTCCGTATAATGCCCTCTGGTTTTTACTAATCCTAGCCGTTCGAGGGTTGATCTAATATCCTTAAGGATGACGATGGATTTATAGCCCTCTTCGCTAAGGATCTCTCCGAGTTCTTCGGGGCTTATCTCCTCGAAGTTCCCCGACATAAGACTGTGTTCTAGGGATTCTATCTTTTCAAACTCATCTATGAGCTCAAGCGTTTTCTTAAAGTCGAGAGGGTTTTTCCCTCTAAACCTCTCTCCATAGCGACTCATAAAGTTCTCGATTCTTTTTATCCCTTCCAGTTTCTTTTGGAGTTCCTGAAACCTCTTTTTGGCTTCGGCATCCATAAAATCGTAGGTTGAAAGGCTCTCAATGGCCGAGCTCAGCTTATCCGGGAGGTTTCTAAGGAGATTCTTCCTCTTCTGATATTCGGGAGAGATTATAGAAAGGTTGTTCCTCAGTGTGCTTAGTTCCCGCTCTATTATTTCGGATAGATCCTTCCTAATCTCCGAAAGCGATTCTCTGAGATTATAGGTCTGAAACCTCTTCTCCTTGTATTTCGCGAGCTCCGACCGAAGGGCATCGATACCCATTACCTTTATCTTCGCCCCACGCACCCCTTGCTTCATGATCCATTCAAACGCCTCATCTGGAGTCCATCCCTCCACAAGGAAGTTGGAGAACTCTCTAAAGAAGTCCTCTGCTTCTAACCTAAACTCGCTTTGAGCCCCGTTCCATTTTAGGTATCTGTAGATGGTTGTCATTTGTATATTATTTTGCCGTGCACCTTTTCTTTATTGAGTTTGTTGCTGAGGTGCAGTCCTTCAAGGATAAATTCAACGGCTGAGGCTATCTGGGCGGGTGTCTGCTCTATCTGAAGGGTATCTATGCATTTCTTGAGCCCCTTTATCTCCTTCACACCGACCAGGTATTCCTCTGAGGGCATCGTGTCAGAGACCTCGACGTATCCATGCTCGAAACTCTCAAGGAGCTCGGAAAACACGTTTAGAGAGGGGAAGTAAGAATCCATGACTATCTTGATCGATCTCTTTATGAGCTTCTCCACGATGCTTACCTCAGACGTGTCTTCTCCTAGATACTCAAGCTCTATCTTCCCTATGGTTGAGGGGATGAGGGCGTTAAAATCCGTTATTCTCGGAGAGACCTCTCGTTCGCCTAGCCTTATTCCCCTCTTCTCTGCGGCTGCGATTACGCTTTCATAGTTTGCAATGGAGGTCCTCACGCTCACGCCCGAACGCTGGTTTATCTCGTTTGAACCCCTTGCCTGGAAGGTTATCTCAGCTATTATCTGTTTTATAAACCTGGGCACCTTTACGACGTATCCGTCCCTTTTGAGAACCCTGGCTTCCTGCTCCATGATCCTTATCTCGTCTTCTTGGGTGTGAGGGTAGTGGGTTCTAATCTGTGATTGGAATCTGTCCTTAAGCGGGGTTATTATCCTCCCCCTGTTTGTGTAGTCCTCCGGGTTTGCGGTGGCAACTATACACATATCGAGTGGAAGGCGTATCTTGTATCCCTTAATCTGGATGTCCTTTTCCTCCATTATATTAAAAAGGCCCACCTGCACCTTTTCAACGAGGTCTGGAAGCTCGTTTATTGCGAATATCCCTCTATTGCTCCTCGGAATCAGTCCAAAGTGTATGGTGAGCTCGTCTGATAGGTATCTCCCCTCTGCGACCTTTATAGGGTCTACCTCCCCTATGAGGTCAGCAATGGAAACATCCGGAGTGGCGAGTTTTTCTCCGTACCTCTCCTCGCGCCTTATCCACGTGATCTCCACGTCATCACCGAGTTCCCTTACCAGGTCCCGACACTTCTTAGAGACCGGGGAATACGGGTTATCGTTTATCTCGCTGCCCTTTATGATTGGGATTTCTTCATCGAGGAGACCTACGAGGGCTCTAATCAGTCTCGTCTTTGCCTGTCCCCTTTCCCCTATAAAGATCATATCGTGCCCCGCTAGTATGGCCGTTTCGATCTGAGGGATCACGGTTTCGTTATATCCTATGATACCCGAAAAAATCGGTTCGCCTCGGCGGATCTTGTCTATGAGGTTTTTTCTCATCTCTTCCTTTACGGAAAGCACCTTGTACTCGCTTGCCTTTAGCTCCCCAATTGTTCTCGGTTTCTGAAGCATAGTGTGATTCTCCTCCTTTACCGGTTCTATTTACGCCCTCTGGTTTCCTGGTGGTAGGGGATGAACAAAAACGAATCGCATGGATTAATCCTATTTGAGTTGCTTTAGCCTCGTGGTTAGGGTTTCCGCTCTTTTTGCCTTTATCGCTTTTCTCTTATTATATACCAATAATTACTAATATTAAAAGCCTATTTTTCCTTTTTCTAGGCTATTTCGGAGTAGAGGGTTAAAGCCGGTAGAGCAGGTACCCTAAGAGTGTGGTAATATTATACCGCTTGGTTGATAGCGGGAGTGGCCTTTTATATTTGGAGATATAGGTGAGAGAAACCGGTTTTCTAAAAAGGATTATCCGTTCGATTACCGGATCCTATAAGGACGAGTCCGACGAGGGGTTGATCGAGTTATTCGTTACTGGGAAGGACGAAGGTGCGTTTGAAGAGATAGTGAACCGATATGGATGTAGGATCTACGGATTGGCGCTTAGAATAACCTCTGACCACCACAGGGCCGAGGAGGTTCTCCAGGAGGTGTTCCTTACCCTCATACAGAAAAGCGATACGTTTAGGGGCGAAGCGAGGTTCTCAAGCTGGCTCTACAGGGTTACGGTTAATTCGAGTTACATGCACCTTAGAAGCGAGAAGAAACACGAGGCCGATGTGAGTCTGGACGGCTACGTACCATACGACGAGAACGGCACCCTCATGGGCAGGATCAAATCGAAGGACTGGAGCGACAGGCCCGATAGTGTGCTTTTTAGTAAAGAGGCGATGGAGATAATAGACAGGGCCGTAAGTGAGCTTCCTGAGCCCTATAGGGTGGTTTTTCATCTAAGGGATGTGGAGGGGCTTTCAAACGAGGAGATATCCGAGGTTCTGGGGATCTCCGTTTCTGCCGTAAAGTCGAGGTTGCATAGGGCAAGGCTTTTTCTTCGGGATAGGCTCTCGGACTATTTTTATGAGTGGAGAAGATAGGGATAATGGCGCTTTGTAGAGACGTGGTTGAGAATATAATGGGTTACATAGATATGGAGTTAGACGATAAGACCCTTGAGGAACTCGAAAGGCATCTTGAGGAGTGTCCAGAGTGCCAGGCGTTTGTAAGGACATACAGGAAGATGCTAGAGATTTCGGGGAGGCTAAAGGGAAGGAGCTTCGTCAGTTCTGATGTAAGGAGAAGGCTTAGGGAGTTCCTAAAGTCCCAGATTAAGATGTGAGCCCAATTGGTTTATATTAAGAGAAGGGGTATGTCCAATTTCGTACTTGAGTGCATATCCCATTTGGAATAGAATGTATGAGTTACATCCTAAAAAGGGGGGTATGCGGGAGATGATGAGCAAATACGATATCCTCAAAGCGATCTCTAAAGGGGAGCTAGCCACACTCCAGTCCATTTATAGCGAGATAGAAAGATGGGATACCGATGCGGATTCCCTGATAGATGAGATCGTATCTCTAGTATCAGAGGGACTAATTGAAGAACAGGCAAAAGGACGGGGTGTTATAACGTATGCCCTAACCGCGTCGGGAAAAAGGGTACTTGAGGCTATTGGTAAGGAGTATTAGTCAGGGTTCAAGGTTTCTAAGCTCCTTATCGAGCTCTTCAACGTACTTAGGCTCGACCCGGATTAAGGGTTCTTCGGGCTTTTTCCCCATTTTTTCGGATTCCTCACCCTTTGACCAATAGAGAAAAAGTACTATCGCGATACCGCCTGCAAGGAGCGTAAAGGCGGGAAGAAGCCAAAGGATCCAATTCGTGCCCTTTGCTGGAGGGGCAGCCAGTATAGTCTCTCCGTATCTATCCACGAAGTAGGCTATTATCTCCTCTTTGGATTTTCCCTCTTCGAGTTTCTTTTTGATTATTGCCCTCATATCCTTGGCGAGCTGTGAGTTGGATTCCTTCACGGTCTGCCCCTGGCATACGGGGCACATAAGGAGGTTCGATACCTCGCTTACCCGATCATCGATGGTTTCTGCCGGGGAATCGGATGTCGGAAATCCGGTGCAAAGCACCGTTAAGGCGATTAGAAAAGGAACCCATCTAAACACACAGTTGCCTTTTTTCTTAACCATATTAATCCGCATTCGTCTTTTTGGTTAGCTCGTCTTTTTGTGGAGATGAGAGTGCTTTTCCTAGAAAATAATCGATGCTCTCTTCTGTAAGAAGCCCCGTGTATTTATTCACAATCCTCCCCGACGGGTCAATAAAGTACGTTTCTGGCACCCCGGCTACCCCATAGTTAACGGCTATTTCGCCCTTTTGGTCTATTCCATTTGGGTATCCACCGCCGAATCTGTCTAGGTAGGAAAGGGCACTCTCTCTATCGTCCCATACGTTGATTCCGAGAAAAACGACCCCTTTATCCTTGTATCTCTCCCATGAGGCTTCAAGGGCAGGTGCCTCTTCTTTACAGGGACCGCACCAGGATGCCCAGAAGTTTAAAAGCACGGCTTTCCCCTTTAAATCCGAGAGCCTGAGTACGTCTCCGTTAAAAAGGTTGAGAGTAAAGTCCGGAGCCTCTGATCCGACAAGTGGGGAGGGTTGTAGAGATACCCTACTCCCAAAGACCGCATATCCGAGGAGAACGAGAAGAACTACTATAGCCCCAAATGCAATTAACTTAGAGATGGTACCTAGGATCCTCAATTTGTGACTCCTCTCGTTTTCTTCTAGAAGGATAGTTGTCGGTTGTTCTACTGTCAAGTATACGTATCTTCCTGGGAGATTCCATCTTTCTCTCAGTGTCCGTGTTCCATCCCATCCTTATGTATGTGGCCATGTTCGTATTGCTTTTCTTCTGCCGCTTTTTCCATGGTTCGGTACCCTTCAGGGGATAGATCGGGAAGCCTCTTTAAGAAAGCCACGATTCCCCAGATCTCTTCATCGCTATGGGTTGGACCAAAAGCGGGCATCCCTGTCATCTTGATCCCGTGCTTTATAATCCAGAATAGCTCTGCTTCGTTCCATCCATGTTCTTTCAGTTTCTCTACAAGATCGGGCGGCTCTGGATTGAGCCCCTTTCCTATTTCAGAGGGTTTAACCCCAGGTGCACCGTGGCAGGTAGCGCACATCTCCTTATAGTGATGGAAACCGATCCGTACGAGGGAGTCGTCATCGAGTGGAGGTACTGTTATTCTATCCGCTCGGGATTTAACTGACCTCTCCATCACGGTACCAAATATCCACCTTGCGATCCCCGTGTGGGGTTTTGTGGCGGCTATGTTGTATGTACCTGAGTGAATGAAAAGGATAGATACTAGAATTATTAGAATGATAAAAACCATAAGCGTTATAAAGGCCCTCATTTCTCACGCTCCTTTGTTGTAGGATATTGTCTTAGCTCCGGCATGGTTTTCCTGGATTGATTTTTATACCTCTAATAGCTTCCTCCTAATTGCCTTCACTCATTCCTCCCTTTATGGTTTACTAAAGACCTTCCCTTCCAGATTGCGTATATAGCGGGGATTATGACTAGGGTAAGGATGGTCGATGTCACAAGCCCCCCGATCATTGGGGCTGCGATTCTTTTCATCATATCCGCACCTGCTCCGTGACTCCACATAAGGGGAAGAAGTCCCATAGTCATTGCCATAACGGTCATCATTTTTGGTCTAACCCTCTGCACGGCCCCATCATGTATAGCCTTAGCTAGATTATCCCATCCTGTTTTCCCTTCTTTAATCATTTTCTCATAGAACTCATCGAGATAGATTATCATTACTACTCCGGTTTGAGCGGCAAGTCCGGCAAGGGCAATAAATCCTACCCATGTAGCAACGCTCATGTTATAACCTAAAAGATACATAAGCCATATACCACCAATTGTAGCAAAAGGAACGGAAAGGAGGATTATCAGGGTTTCCGTGACACTTTTAAAATTCAGGTAAAGAAGTACGAAAATTATAAGAAGAGTAATAGGAACAACGAGCTTTAGACGTTCTCTTACCCTCAACATGTATTCATATTGTCCGCTCCAGGTGAGGTAATATTTAGGGGGAAGCTTTACACGTTCTGCAACAACCTTTTTTGCCTCTTCGACATATCTTCCTATGTCTCTACCGGTTATATCTACATAGACATATCCGACCTTAGTTGCTTCCTCGGTTCTTATCTCGGATGGTCCCATCTTCAATCGAATATCCGCGACCTGATCTATTGGAATCTGTGCTCCTATCGGAGTCGGAACAAGAACCCTTTGGAGTTTTCTAATTTCATCCCGCAGTTCCCGTGCATATCTCACATTGACTGGATATCTCTCACGTCCCTCTATTGTCGTTGTTATACTCTCACCTCCTATTGCCGCCTCAATCACATCCTCTACATCTCCTATCGTAAGCCCGTAGCGTGCGGCTTCATCACGCCGGATCGAAAAATCTATGTAATATCCGCCAGTTACCCTTTCAGCATAGACGCTTCTTGTCCCGGGGACTCCTTGAAGCACACCTTCAATTTGCTTTCCTATCTCCTCGATTTTAGAAAGGTCGGGTCCAAAGATCTTTATCCCTATAGGGGTTCTAATCCCGGTCGTTAGCATGTCCACCCTATTTTTTATAGGCATAGTCCACGCATTCGTAGCGCCAGGGAAGCGAAGGGATTGGTCCATTTCATTGACGAGTTCTTCCCAGGTTATAGTCCGCTCCTCAGGCCAGATGAGGCGAAGGACTTTTTTAAGAGGCCTAGGTGCCCAGCTTGAGTACCAACGCTTTTGAGGAATCTTACGCCATTCATGATCGGGTTTTAAAACTATGTTTGTTTCAACCATAGAAAGGGGAGCGGGATCAGTAGATGTCTCGGACCTACCTATTTTGCCAAAAACCGTTTGAACCTCTGGAAATCCTTTAATAATCTTGTCCCGAAGTTGAAGGAATTTCCCTGCCTCTGTAATGGAGATTCCGGGGGTGGTTATAGGCATGTCCAGCAGCACTCCTTCATAAAGGGGAGGCATAAATTCAGAGCCTAGTCTAAGGAATATCGGAATCGTAATGGCAAGAACGATAAGGGCTACAAAAACTATGGTTTTTCTAGATCTCAATGCGAATCTAACTACCGGATCATAAGCCCAGATTAAGAAACGGCTCACAGGATTTTTCTTTTCAGGCGTAATCTTCCCACGAACCAAGATAGCTATTAAAGTGGATGTAAGGGTTATAGAAAGAACAGAAGCAAATGCCATACCGAAGGTCTTTGTAAATGCAAGTGGTTTAAAAAGCCTTCCCTCCTGGTACTCAAGTGAGAAAACCGGAATGAAGGAAACGGTTATTACAAGCAGGGCGAAGAAAATAGGCTTTCCCACCTCTTTTGCGGCATCTATCATTACATCTAGTCTATTCCGCTTTTTCCCTTCTTCTTCCCAATGTTCGAGTCTCTTATGGACATTCTCAACAATAACTATTGCGGCATCAACCATAGCTCCTATTGCAATGGCAATTCCTCCTAAGGACATGATGTTGGATGTAAGCTTCAAATAGTACATAGGGATGAAAGAAAATAGGACGGCAAAAGGGAGGGTAAAAATAACAACAAGCGCGGATCTAAAGTGGTAGAGAAATACAATGCAAACCACACTTACAATTATGCTCTCCTCAATTAAAGTACGCACAAGAGTCCTTATAGACTTTATAATGAGTTCGGAGCGGTCATAGGTCGTAACGAGTTTAACCCCTTTTGGAAAAGCATCCTTAACTTCTTCAAGCTTTCCTTTTACTCTATTTATTACATTCAGAGCGTTTTCACGAAATCGTGCAACCACGATTCCTCCAACCACCTCTCCCTTTCCATCAATCTCTGCAAGACCACGACGGATGTCGGGTCCCAGTTGTACATCTGCCAGTTCTCTAAGAAGAACAGGTGTTCCTGTTCCCTGCCCGTCCACGGATACGACTATGTTTCTTATATCATCGAGCGTTCTTACATAGCCTCTCCCACGTACAATGTATTCCCTTCCCGTCCACTCTATAACTCTCCCCCCGACATCGTTGTTGTTTGTTCTCACTGCATCTACAACGGTTTTTAAAGGAATGTTATAGGCAAGGAGCTTATTTGGATCAACGTTTATCTGGTACTGTTTTACAAATCCCCCAACACTTCCAACCTCTGCAACCCCTGGTACGCTTTGAAGCCAATATCTCAGATACCAGTCCTGAAACGAGCGGAGTTCCGAAAGGTCGTATTTCCCGGTCTCGTCAACAAGAGCGTATTCAAAAACCCATCCAACGCCAGTTGCATCGGGACCTAAAACAGGATTAACCCCATCAGGGAGCTTTCCTCTAAGCCCGGTTAGGTATTCAAGCACACGGCTTCTTGCCCAGTAGATATCGGTTCCATCCTCAAAGAGAACATAGACGAAGGAGAATCCAAACATTGAAATACCCCTTACAACTGTCACTTTAGGAGCTGCGAGTAGCATAGTAGTAATTGGATATGTAACTTGATCCTCGACCAAATCAGGACTTCTTCCGGGCCAATCTGTAAAAATTATAACTTGAGTATCTGAGAGGTCGGGTATGGCATCGAGTGGGGTGTTCTTTAGAGCCCAGATGCCCCAGACTGTAAGAAAAAATATTATTAGAAAAACCAAAAAGCGATTTCGGGAAGAATATTCGATTACTTTTTCTATCATCTCTTATTCTCCTTTTATCACCTTACATTAACCTCGAAAACCTTAGAAACGGGAGGCTTTCCGGGTCTTACCACAGTAACCCTTACCTGCCATGATCCACCCATAGGGATGTTAACCTCCGCCACATAGAAGCCGTCTTTGGTAGGCTTCCCTTCGGCTGAAATATTCATGGCGGGCATTCCCATAGAAGGCATAGGAGGCATGTGAAGTAGAATATCTATCTTGGCATCTTTTATAGGATTCCCATCTACGTCAGTCAAAGTGATTTTAAAAGTATTGTCACCTACATTTGGGAATTCACCATCTGTTGAAAAGGAGATATTGACTTCTTTTGGAGCCGCTTTTGTAGCTTCAGAAACAGGTTCCATCCCCGGCATGCCTGGCATACCAAAGGTTTCTAGCGCAGCTTTAAGACGGCTTTCCGAATCTATGAGAAAGGCTGCGCTTCTTACCACTTGTTCACCCTCTTTTAATCCATTTAAAACTTCATAATAGCCCTCAGCCTTTTGTCCAACCTTGATTTCTCTGGGCTCGAAATAGCCGTCTCCCATTGCAACAAATACGATTTTTCTCTCTCCTGTATCAATGACGGAATCCTCTGATATAGAGAGTCTCTCTCCAAGAGGGATCTTTAAATTAACATTTGCGTACATTCCCGGCTTTAGTTTTGCATCTTCGTTATTGAACTCAAACCTCACTTTTACGGTTCTAGTTGCCGTCTCCAAAGTGGGATAGACGTAGGTAACTTTCCCTTGGAACGTCTCTTCCGGATAGTAAGAAAGAGTGAGTGTTGCTTCTTGCCCTTCCTTTACAAGTGGAAGTTCGTATTCATAGATGTCTCCAAGAAGCCATACGGTTGATAGATCCACAATCTCAAATACAACGTCATTTGGCGTAATCATTTTTTGAGGAAAAGCCTCACGCTTTGTGACATAACCGCTTATTGGGGAGAATAGAGTTAGGTATTTTAGAGGTTTTCCGGTTCTTTCGATTCTTCTTATCTCGCTTTCCGGAATGTCCCAGAGAAGAAGCCTTTCACGTGTGGCTTTGAGTAGCGATTGAGCACCGGAAGATATTTCGGAGAACGAACTCTTTCCAAATGATTCCTTTGCCCTTAGGGCAAGAAGATATTCTTGCTGAGTAGAAACAAGCTCTGGGCTATAAACGGTAAAGAGCGGTTCCCCACGTCTCACATACTTCCCTACATAATCTACGAACACATCGTTTATCCATCCACTGAATTTAATGCTCACACGTGCGATTTTTGTCTCATTAGCCTCAATTATTCCGACTGTTCTAATATCTCTTACAAGCTTCCTGGTAGCTACTCTATCGGTTTTTACTCCTATGAGTTGTTGTCTTTCAGGGCTTATCTGAACCGCTGTATACCCCTTGGGACTTTGAGGAACCTCCATCGCTTTGCCTTCTTCCATATTCATCCCCTCATGATTCGTCTTTTCTTCTATCCCCCCCTTGCCCATAGGCGTCGTCTCAGATGCGGTGTTCTCATGTCCCTTATACGCCTCCTCCTTTTTCGACATGTAAGAAAGGGCGTAAACCGATACAAAAAGAATTAAGATCACCAATAGACTTAGCTTTATTATCTTTCTTGAATCCGCTTTTTTCATGTCTTAAAACTCCCTTTGGCCTTCGGTTTATTTGATTAAAGGCATATCAATAATTTCTTCTATCCTTGCCAGTGCTATCTGGTAGTTTGTAAGATGCGTATAATACGTGAGTTCAAAGTTAAAAAGGGTTACGAGGTTGTCTAGGAGCGTAAGAAAATCTATATTCCCAACCTGGTATCCTGCAATTGCTGATTCAAGCGAAGCTGTAGCCTGTGGTATTATTCCCTCTTCAAAAAGCTTGAGAAGATTCTCAGATGTTTTAGCAACCAGGTATTGATCTTTAACGCTAAAAAATAAGGATTGATTTGTGTTGGTATAGTCCTCTTTTGCAGCTTTTAGCTGTGAAGCTGCTTCCTGAACCCCGAATCTTTGTTTCCTCCAAAAGTAAAGTGGTACTTTTACCCCTAGTGTTACTTCCCAAGCACCTTCTATTCCACCTTGCTCCATCCCCATTATTGCCGGGGCAACTCCTAGAGCAAAGTCAGGGAAATATTCCCTCTTGGCAAGCTTTAAAGCCTCTTCTTGCTTATCAATAAGATTCTTCTTCGCTTTAAGAGTAGGAGCTCCCTCTTTAGTAAGCTTATAAAGCTCTTCTATGGTTAAAGTGAAGGGTGATTTCTCTATAACCTCTGGCTTTCCAAGTGGAGAATCAGGTGGACGGTTTAAAATACTTCTTATTTTAGCTTCCACGATTCCTTTCTTTTCTTCAAGAAGCTTAAGCTGTTCAATGAACCTAGATACCTCCACTTGGGCTTTTAGCACATCCTGCTGTATTCCCTCTCCTACTGCGTACTTGGCTTCGGCAATTTTTACAAACTTTTCAAGAAGGTCCTTATTCCTTAGGGTGATCTCTATGGATTTATCAACTAAGAACCAGTTGTAATAGGCCTCTTTGAGATCAGCGATAACTCTTCTCAATGTGGATTGATAAAACTGTTCTTGAGCCTGTGCCTCTTCTTCGGCGATTTTTTCTCTAAGATCAAGCTTTCCCGGAAAGGGAAATTCTTGTGAGACGGAGAATGTAACCATACTATTTGGGTCTTTGTTTAGGGTTATACGATCGAATCTTACATTTCTCCATCCAACTCCAACCATTGGGTCTGGGAGAGAACCTACCTGAGATGGGCGCTTTGTAGCCGCCTCCCATTCGGCTCTTGCCGCTTTTATTTCAGGGTTGTTTTGTAAGGCTTCTTCAACAAGCGACTTGAGTGTTATGGTATCATCGGCAAAAGCGTTTACTGTTACGACAAATGTGAGAATTATCACTTCCAAAAGTGGTTTCATTTTTACCTCCACTAAGAGATGCTATAGTGGGCTCCCGGGGAGGGTTCCTCCTCACCAGGAGGTTTTTACATCTCCTCGGCCATCTTTCTGTGTTCCATAGCCATAGCCCTATACTCC
>CAZWVA010000032.1:20238-29570 GCA_964636885.1 uncultured Spirochaetia bacterium | reverse complement strand
CGTCTGTACGATTGGCGGTAACGTCGCCGAGAACTCAGGTGGGGTTCACTGCCTGAAGTACGGGGTCACGACGAACCACGTCCTGGGACTAGAGGTCGTCCTTCCAGACGGGGAGATAATCGAGATTGGCGGGAAGACCCTCGATCATCCGGGTTACGATCTTGTAGGGCTATTTGTCGGCTCTGAGGGGCTTTTGGGGATAGTGACTAAGGTAGTTCTTAGGATCATAAGAAAGCCAGAAGCCGTAAGGACCCTCTTTGCGGCTTTTGAGAAGATAGAGTACGCAGGAGCCTCCGTATCGGGAATCACGGCAAGGGGGATAATTCCTGCCGGAATGGAGATAATGGATAACCTGAGCATCCGAGCCGTGGAAAAGGCCGTCCAGGCCGGCTATCCGGTAGACGCCGGGGCGATACTCCTTGTCGAGCTGGACGGTCCGAGCGCCGAGGTTGAGGCCCAGATGCCTGTCGTAATGGATGTACTCAGGGAAAATATGGCAAACGAAATAAGGGTCGCAAGGGACATGGAGGAGAGGATGCTATTCTGGAAGGGGAGGAAGAGCGCCTTTGCCGCCATGGGGCGAATGAGTCCAAATTACTACGTTCAGGACGGAGTTATTCCGAGGACAAAACTCGCCGAAGTCCTCCGTGAGATCGAGAGCCTGAGTATGAAATACGGTCTTAAGGTGGCAAACGTCTTCCACGCTGGTGACGGTAACCTCCATCCGCTCGTTCTCTATAACTCCTCTAACCCAGGAGAGGCAAAGAGGGCCGAGGAGCTTTCAGGGGAGATCCTAAAGGCATGCGTGGATGCGGGTGGAAGCATAACGGGGGAGCACGGGGTTGGATATGATAAAAGGAGGTTTATGCCGCTCATGTTTGACGAACCCAGTCTAGATACCATGAACATGGTTCGCTGCGCATTTGATCCCAAGGGGCTCTCCAATCCTGGAAAGGTGTTTCCTACTCCACGCTCATGTGTCGAGTCAGGTAGAGAGTCTTATAGGGAACACCCGATCGAAAAGGCCGGTTTGGGAGAGAGGTTTTGAGTAGGGACAATTCATGAATTGCCCCTATGATTTTATTCATAATGACAAAAACATAAGGGCGATCCTCTAATAAAAACATGAGAGACGGGGTAATAGAAGAGATAATAGGGATTATAGGTAGAGACGGTGTCCTCTCGTCGCAGCATGAGATCGAAGGTTACTCGGTGGAAGGCAGAAAGCCCAGAGTCATAACCTTTCCCAGAACCGTAGAGGAGGTCTCTGAGATAATGAGATTTGCCTCAAGGGAGTCTTTGTCGGTTATCCCGCTTGGAGGGGGAACGAAGATCGGATTTGGAAGGGAGCCAAAGAGGGTGGACATCATACTCTCTACGAGCCGTCTCAACCGGCTCCTCGAACACGAGGCCGGAGACCTTGTGGCGGTTACCCAATCAGGGATCCCACTAAAAGGGTTCCAAGAGGTACTCGGTCAAAAAAGACAGTTTCTCGCCGTTGACCCACCCCACTTAGAAAGCGGGGCGACTGTTGGGGGGATAATCGCCACAAACGACAGCGGTCCGAGGAGGCTTAGATACGGCACCATAAGGGAGTTCCTGATAGGTATAAAGGTGGTCCGTCCCGATGGGGGAATCGTAAAGGGCGGGGCAAAGGTGGTTAAAAACGTCGCCGGATACGATCTCCCTAAGCTCTACGTAGGCTCCCTCGGAACCCTTGGAGTCGTGGTCGAGGCGACCTTTCGCCTCTATCCGATTCCGGATTTCTCAGAGACCTATCTGGCTTCTTTCCCGGATCTCGACTCTCTTAAGGACTCGGTCTTGTCCATACTGAACTCCCCCCTCGTTCCCACATGTCTTGAGGCCTTGAATCCCCCTCTCATGGATGCCATATCGAATAGACTCGGTCTCTCTCTATCAGATGGGAGATACGCACTTGCCGTGAGGATCGAAAGCGTGAAAAAAGCCGTAAGAGAGCAGATCTCTAAGGTGAAGGATATATGCGGGGAAAAAAGGGGAGAAGGGATCGTACTCGAGGGTGGGATCGAAGAGGATCTCTGGGAGGAGATAAGGGAGTTTCCCTGGAGGATACCTGATGACAACAGAGCGGTCTTTAAGGCAAGCGTCCTCATTACGGACGTTCCAAGGGTCTTTGAGGTGCTAGAGAGGGTATCTGATGAATCGGGACTTAGGGTCCATGCGTCTTCAAGGGTGGGAAATGGAATCCTAATCGTCTCGATTGGGGGAGAGAGGGAGGCCCAGATAGAGGCTATAAGGTCGCTTCGTGATCTTATAGGTTCTTTAAAAGGGAACCTCGTTATTCGGGAGGCGCCAACTTCCCTAAAATCCCGTGTGGACGTATGGGGTGATGTAGGGGCATCACTCAGGGTGATGGAAAGGCTGAGATCCATTTTTGATCCAAATGGTATCCTGAATCCCGGAAGGTTTGTTGTATGATGAAGATGGTCAAACGATGAGGGAACTCATACGATTTCGGATCTTCAGGACATGGATTTCCCTCACCTAACCCATACTTGCAGGGCCAGGCTGGCTGAGTTAGTCTATTTAAAAATCCGTCTCTTATTCATCACATTAGAAATACGAATAAGACGTACTCGGAGATGATTCGAAGGGAAGTAGAAGAAGGTTGGATCCTCATCAATCAATACGACCATGCCCGGCTTTCAGGAGAGATAATGAGGTATTGGGGAAACGAGGAGTTCGCAATGCCCGACCCTTATGATGAGGTTTTACTGGCCATAGGAGAGCACGATAACGGCTGGAGGGAATGGGATTCCCTTCCCAAGGTAAACCCGCTAAGCCGCTTCCCGATGAACTTCCTCGAGATGGATTCCTTAGACCAGGCCGAGATATGGAAGCGCTGTTTTAAGAGACACTCCTTAGAGCATCCATACGCCTCCGCCCTAATAGCGCTCCATTTTGGGAAACTGAACGAGAAGTCCCTTAGCAGGGATTCAAATAACACGATCGCAATGGCCTCACATATGGAGATAATCGACTTTGTCTCAAACACGCTTGAGATAGCCATCCAAAACCTCGATGTTAACTCCTTGCCCGAAGACGTTCGGGTCAATCTCAGGTTCGTCCAGATTGGAGACGTGATCTCACTTGCCCTCTGCCACGGCTGGCCCTCTATTGAGATTAAGGACGTCCCCGTCGAATATAGTGGCCGTTCGGTAACCCTCGATTTAAGATCGAGGGATGGAAACGACTACGTTGTGACTCCATATCCATTTGTTAAGCCTCTTATAAGGCTCCGGATAAATGGGAGAAGGCTCTGCCAGAAGGAGTTTTCTAGAGACGATGAGCTGAGAGAGAGACTAAGGGAGTCCAGATACGAAACGCTCGAGTTTTCGATTAGAAGGGAGTGAATTCAAGGACGCGGATTTGGGATATTAATCGTGTATCCTGCGTGGTTCATATCTAAGGGATGGAAGAAAGACCAATAGTCTTTAAGGCATTTGATGAGGTGGATAGACCGAGCCCTGAGATTATAAGGGACTGCGTTCACTGCGGATTCTGTCTTACGGCCTGCCCCACCTACCTCCAGACGGGTAACGAACTCGACTCTCCGAGGGGAAGGATATACCTCATAAAATCCGCCGTTGAGGGGAAGATCCCTATGGGGAAGGCCCTGGTTAAGCACCTGGATCTATGCCTGGGATGTCTCGGATGCGAGACTGCCTGTCCATCGGGGGTACGCTACAGGAGTCTCATAGAGGCCGCAAGGTCTCAGATAGAGCGTAAATACGAAAGGCCCCTCTCAGAGAGGCTCTTCCGCTCTCTTTTGTTCTCGATCTTTCCCTATCCCGGAAGGCTTAAGCTCCTCCTTCCCTTCCTCTTCCTGAATCAGGTAACGGGGCTAAGCCTATTGCTTAGGCGTATGGGGGTTCTTCCAAAGGGGCTTGCAAGTGCAGAGGGGATACTGCCAAAGGTGGGATTTTCTCCACTCCTTTCCCGTTTGCCGAGTGTGGTACCTGCCAGGGGGAAGAGGCGCTTCAGGGTTGCTATGCTTACCGGGTGCGTCCAGAGCGTTTTCTTTTCTAAGACGAATGAGGCAACGGTGAGGGTGCTTTCAGAAAATGGCTGCGATGTTGTTATCCCAAGGAATCAGGGCTGTTGTGGGGCACTCTCCCTCCATTCAGGAAGGCTCTCTGAGGCCAGGGGCTTTGCGCGTTCAAACATAGGGGTCTTTGATGAATTGGATGTAGATGCCGTTGTTGTAAATGCAGCCGGTTGCGGTTCCGCCATGAAGGAATACGGGGAGCTCCTTAAAAACGACGCTCAATATGGAGAACGTGGAGAGAGGCTGAGCAGAAAGACGAGAGACGTAATGGAGTTCCTTTCGGATATAGGAATCCAGGGGGAGTTAAAGGAACTAAGACTCAGGGTTACTTATCAGGACGCATGCCACATAGCCCACGCTCAGGGGATAAGGGAGCATCCGAGAAGGATAATAAGGGGGATTCCGGGGATCGAGCTTATTGAGCTTCCAGAATCCGACCTCTGCTGCGGTAGCGCTGGGATATACAACCTTCTGCAGCCCGATATGTCTGAAAGCCTCCTTGAGCGTAAGATCTCAAAACTCATGGAAACCGGAGCGGATGTTCTCCTCGTGGGGAACCCCGGATGCCTCCTCCAGATCCAGAAGGGAATAAGGGAGCACGGGCTAAACATAAAGACCGCCCATCCTATCGAGCTACTCGACTGGGCGTATTTGGGAAGTATTCCTGGTTCCGATACTTGAATGCTCTCAATTCGCTTTACAAAAGCTATTGTAAAAATTTAAAGTTTTTATAAATTTAGAAAGTAAATAAATCCAATTTCGCATTAATATGAAAACCTTATTTGATAACGAGAAGAAAGAGATATTAAATATAAATTCGGGAGACTATATAAATTGAAATTACGAGAAAAGACCCATGACGATCCCGTCCCTTATGGGTGAGCCGCAAAAGCCCGGGGAAAGTGCGGTTTCACCTAAGCCCTTTACCCTGGAGGCCGAAGATGGATTTAAGATAAAGGGCTTTTCCTGGCGCCATTCGAAAGAGTGGCTGGACGGAAGGCCAGTTGTCATCATAAACCCGGCAACATCGGTCCGCTGCCGTTATTACTTCCGTTTCGCGGTCTTTCTCTTCGAGCACGGGTTCGATGTCATCGCCTACGATTATCGTGGAATCGGTGAATCACGCCCTGAGACGCTTCGCGGCTTCAATGCGGGCTGGCTCGACTGGGGTAGCCTCGATTTTAACGCCGTGCTTAGGTATGCCGAGGGGTCCTTTTCCGGTCAGCCGATCCATGTAGTTGCCCATAGCGTGGGCGGACTTGTCCTCGGTCTTGCCAAATCGAACCATCTCATCCGCCGTGTCTTCACCATGGGTGCACAATACGCCTACTGGCGTGACTATGCACCGGGCTCCAGGCTTAGGATGATCCTAAAGTGGCACGTCATAATGCCCATACTTACGATACCCTTCGGCTATTTCCCCGGGAAGAGACTGGGATGGCTAGAGGATACCCCTAAGGGGGTCGTGCGGGACTGGGTCTTTAGCCGTAGGCGTTTAGAAGACGCCTGGCGGAGCCTCTCATCCCCGGAGAAGGAGGAGCTCCTAAAACGGTTCGCCTCCCTCACGGCACCCACCCTGGCCGTAAGCGTGACAGATGATGAATTTGGCACCGTTCCTGCGGTAGAGCGCCTGCTTTCCTATTTCATCCACAGCCAGAGGACGCATCTCAGGATTTCCCCCAAATCTATTGAAGAGACGACCATCGGCCATTTCGGCTTCTTTAACAGCCGATTCAAAGAGAAGCTGTGGGGGATCCCTCTTGAATGGCTGATGTTCGGGCGGCTTCCTACGAACTGCCCTGGGGTTCTCGTCACTCCTGAAAACCGGATCGCTTGATGTGGGAAGGGAGCCGTCCTCTACCTCAAGCACAGGCGTCTCAATCGGAAGAGGGACCAATCCCCCGGCAGTGGAATAGGATCCTTTGCTTCCCACTTTTCTTCCTTATAAACGAATAGAAGATTTGTCTTATCTCCCTTTTTTGAGGATAATTTTAGCCTCACGGAACTTGTGATATGAATGGCATAGGCTTCTTTGTGTTTTTGGTGCTTTTTCTATTTCCCACCCTATCGGGTGGAGTCCCTATATATAACCTATCCGTTGAAATAGACATCCATAGTTCAGGGGTAAGGGGAACCGCAGAGATCATTCCCGATGAGGATAAGGAATTCGTCTTTAAGATGGAAGGCCTAAGGGTCCTCGGGGTTACACCTAAGTCCGGTTCCTACGACAAAAACGATGCAATTAGAATGTACGGGAAGAAAGGAGAGCCCATTAGGATAGGGTATGAAGGGGTTTTTAAGGATTCCCTCTCCTCAAATATCATAAACGAAAACGGGGTATTCCTAACGGGTAACTGGTATCCGACACCGGACGTCCTATGCGAATATCGCCTTATTGCCAGGCTCCCGGTTGGATTTGAGGCGGTATCCGAAGCCGAGTGGATTAAAAAAGACTATGAGGAGGAATGGGTAACCTTTGGATTCGATTTCCCCCATCCCCTTGAAGGGGTGCACCTTATGGCCTCCAATCGGTTTATAGTGACGGGGGAAACGTATAAAGGGGTAAACATCTCAACCTACTTTTTTAAAGAGGATAACCACCTTTCAAAGGGCTATATAGAATACACGAAAAGGTACATAGACACCTACGAGGGTCTCATCTCTAAGTTCCCCTATAAGAGATTCGCCGTTGTAGAGAATCCCTTCCCCACCGGTTATTCGTTCCCAACATTTACCCTGCTTGGCCAGAGCGTTCTTAGGCTTCCCTTCATAGTCGAAACCTCCCTCGGACACGAGGTGCTCCATCAGTGGTTTGGAAACTATGTCTATATCGACCCTGATAAGGGGAACTGGTCTGAGGGGCTCACGACTTATCTCTCGGACCATCTCTATGAGGACATGAAGGGAAGAGGGTGGCAATACAGAAAGAATATGCTCATAGACTACCACTCCTACGTTAGTCCGGATAGGGATTTTCCTCTAAGGGATTTTAGGGAAAGGTATGACGGCTCCTCATCGGCCATAGGCTACGGAAAATCGGCTATGGTGTTTCACCTACTTAAAAACGAGTTAGGGGAAAAGGGTTTCTATGATTCGCTGAGATACCTCGTAAAACAGTACGGATTGAGAAGGGCAAGCTGGGGGGACGTAAGAGCCGCTTTTGAGAGGTACTATAAAGGGGATCTGGGCCGGTTCTTTGAGGAGTGGTTAGGGAGAAAGGGGCTCCCTCATCTAGAGGTTAAAAACCCGAATCTCAGGATTGAGGGTGGGAAATTCCACCTGACATTCGATATACTTCAGAGAGGAGATCCATACCGGTTGTCCATTCCTTTTTCGATATATTACTCGAATAACACAAAGGCGGAGAGGCTAATCGGTGTTTCAAAGGAAAGAGAAAGCGTCTCCTTATACCTGGATGACGAGCCTTTAAAGGTCGTAATGGATGAGAACTACGATATACCGAGGGAGTTAACGGAGCGGGAGATTCCACCCGTTATATCAAGGCTTCTAGGAGTGGATAGGATTATTTTTGTCATACCCGATGGAAAGAGGGATAAGTACGAGGGCCTCATAGACTCCTTTAAAGGGAAGGGGGTGGAGATAAAGACACCGGGGGAAACGGGGTATCAGAATATAAGGTCTAGTTCCCTCGTCCTTCTCGATAGGGAGAACCCTATGATAAAGAGGCTTTTTGGCGATCTTGTCATAGGTGATGAGGGGCTCAGCGTCATTACAAAGAGGAACCCCTGGAACGATGAGAGGGTTATAGTCGTCTTACACGGGGGATCTAAAAAGGAGGTGGAGCTTGGGTATAACAAGATGATCCATTATGGGAAGTACTCAAGCCTCGCCTTTAAAAACGGAATGAATACGCATAGAGGGGTAGCAGAATCCGAAAGGGGGGTGGTCGTCGGGTTAAGAAAGCCCACAAGAGCCGTTTACGTGCCTTCGGTAGCCGATTTAGAAAGTGTGATAGAAGGTATAAAGGATAAAAGGATCATCTATATAGGGGAGCGCCACGATCGGTTTTCCCACCACGTGAGTCAGCTAAACATGATTAAGGGACTATACAGGCTGAATAAGAGACTGGCCATAGGGATGGAGGCTTTTCAGAGGCCATTTCAAAGGCATATAGACGACTACATAAAAGGCAGGATCGACGAGAGGCAGTTTCTAAAGGATACGGAGTACTTTAAACGTTGGGGGCTCGATTATAACCTCTATAAACCCATAATCGATTTTGCGAAGGAGAACGGAATCCCCATAATCGCTTTAAACATAGATGGGAAAATCACATCTAAGGTATCAAAAAGCGGATTGGATAGCCTTACGGAAGAAGAGAGGATGTCGCTTCCAGCCGAGATGGATTTTTCCGATGAGGATTACAAGGAAAGGCTTAGGGAGGTTTTTAAGGAACATCCCAACTCAAGACAGGGCAATTTCGACTTTTTCCTTCAGGCTCAGATTGTCTGGGATGAGACGATGGCCGAGTCCATAGACGGCTTTCTCAAGGAACATCCGGACTATCAGATCGTGGTACTAGCGGGAAGCGGACACGTTAAATACGGATCGGGGATTCCAAAAAGGGCTTTTAGGAGAAACGGGTATCCCTACTCTATAATACTCAACGATGAGGATCCGGACAAAAACATAGGGGATTATGTTCTTTACCCCGAAGAGATAGACGGGGTGACCTCGCCTAAGCTTGGTGTTTTTCTCGATGAAGATGGGGGGAAGTTAAAGGTATCCGAATTCACGGAAGATAGCGTGGGGAAGAAGGGGGGATTAGAGAAAGGGGATATAATCCTTTCTATCGATGGCTATCCGGTCAGATCCGTAGAGGATATAAGGATCGCCCTTTTTTACAAGACAAAGGGAGGGGTTGCAAGGATTAAGGTCTTAAAGGGTAGCGGGGAGAAGAGGGAAGTAGAAATAGGGTTTTAATAAGCGGGATTGGACGATGGGCTTACGTAGCGCGGGAATCCTATTATTCAGGTTTAAGGGAGGCAGATTAGAGGTATTCCTAGTCCATCCGGGCGGGCCATTTTGGGCAAAGAAAGACGAAGGCGCATGGTCTATACCCAAGGGGTTATTCGAGGATGGTGAGGACCCCTTGGACGCCGCAAAGAGGGAGTTCAGGGAAGAGACCGGTTTTGATGTAGACGGTGAATTCATAGAGTTGGGTGAATTAAGGCAGCCCGGTAGAAAGACGATACATGTCTGGGCGCTCGAAGGAGACCTGGAT
>CAZWVA010000032.1:0-20228 GCA_964636885.1 uncultured Spirochaetia bacterium | reverse complement strand
AGTAAGCAACACGTTCACACTGGAATGGCCGAAAAAATCGGGGATCGTAAGAGAATACCCGGAGATAGATAGAGGAGGATGGTTCGGGTTGGATGAGGCCAGAAGGAAGATAGCAAAGGGACAGGCGGCTTTTCTCGACAGGCTCATAGAAAAAATAGGTTACATATCGAAGGGGGAAAATCCCGAATAGGGTTCGCTAATCGTAAGAGTCAAGATCCCTTCAAAGCCATCTAATCCCTTTCCACCATCTCAAGAATACGCTCCACTATGGAAGGGACGTTGTTTTCGTATTCCGCACGATAGACGTAAGGGGAATCGACCCAATCGAAAAGGGTCCTGTCAAAGCCCTTGTCTATCCTTTTAACCACTGGGATTCCCAGCCTTCGAAGTGCCTCGGCGTTACAGTACTGCTCGTACTGGCCCTTCATTGGTATCACCATGAGCTTCTTCCCCAGGTAAAGGGCCTCCGACGGGGTGTCAAATCCCGCGCCGCATAGTAGCCCCTCGCAAGACGATAGGCTCCTTTCAAACTCCCCATTGCCAGTGGGATACACGGTGACGTTGCCATCAACGTATGGATCCCCTTTATAGTGCTTAGAAAAGACCTCCCACCTCACATCCACCCTTTTTAAAAACCTCGATAGGTATCCCTCATGGTAGGCTGGAAGGTAGACCGTGTAGTGACCGTTATTTTTCACGTCCGCCTTCCTTATCTCCTCCCTTATAACCGGTGTGTGGATGAAGGAATCGTACCTCTCAAAATGAAACCCTATGGGGATATTGCACGGTGCGTACCATTTCATTATAAGCTCGACGAGATGGTTCTTTCTTGGAGGTCTAGGGGTCTTCGGGGAGAGAAAAGATGCGTGGTGGGATAGGGAGACACTCGGTATCCCCTTTATCCTCGATGCCCATGCCGTTATGGGTTCAAAGTCGCTTATTACGAGGTCGTATCTTTCGACCGGTAGATTGGATATATCGGATACGAACTTAGAGAGCCTTGCGTTTCTTATGGAGTTCCAGTAATCGATCCCTCCTCGTTTGCCAAACACGTATCCAAGGCCGGTGAGGTTGTATTTTACCTCAAAGCCTACTTCCACCTCGTGCTGTCTCTCGCTGATGAGTATATCTATGTGAGCGTATTTAACCAGGTGTCTTATCACCTCCCTCGAACGGCTTATGTGGCCGTTTCCGGTTCCCTGTATACCGAATAGAATCCTCATTACCGTCTCCTTACTTGATTTCGTGTAGTTTAATCCCGTCTCCCCCTATCGATATATAACTCGCCGGGGTATCAGTCCAGCATCCGCTATTATAGTAGTGGACACCCTCTGTAAACACGGACATCGCCTGATGCGTGTGGCCGCAAAAGACGTAGCTAACTCCCTTGGCTATGGCGTAGCGAATCGCATTATACGCCACCTTCTTCGATAACCTGAGCCATGTTGTGGATTTCCTCTGAAGGTATCTGCTCAGTACGTACCCATTCGTGTCTATCCTCTGCGTAAAGCGGTGGATGAGGCATGCAAGGTTTGTAATCCTTCCATTCCTGATTACGGGGTGATCAAATTGATGACCGTGCATTGCGAGATACCTCTTTCCGTTGTAATCCCATGTATATTCCCTGCACGCCTTAACCCCCAAGATATAGGGGGCCAACTCTAAGAGGCCCTCATCGTGGTTTCCTTCAATCCACACGACCTCCCTTTTCCTCGATACCTCTCTTATGTGGGATAGGAAACCCCAGTGGAGCCCGCTTAGTCTTTTAAAGTCAAGGTTGTCGAATATGTCTCCGAGTAGGATCAACCTCTCGAATACCCAAGAATCAAGGACGTCTATCAGTTCATTAACCCTGCTGAGATCCGAGCCCAGATGGATATCTGAGACTATTATCGTATGAGCTACAGGCATCTATTAGAGAGGCTGAAGGAGTTCGGCCTCGCATTCCCCATCGTTATATACCATTTATTATTGGGCGGTTTTATTATCCGCGTATTAAAGAACCATTAAGAGGGGATTAATACCTTCCTCCGTAGCATATAGGGATGAACGTAGGGTTTAACTGAGTCTTAATCCGCTTTTCATATCCGATTAATTCTACCACGTTATCTTCCCAACACAGATTAAACCAGTACAGGAGGTGTAGGATGATGGGTTTTAAACGAGTACTCATAAGAGCGATCCTGTCTCTATCTTTAGTCCTAGCCGGTTTCCAGACGTATAGGGGGCTGGCCGATAGCGGTTTTGACTTTGGGCTCTTTGTTGAAAACCAGCTTAGGTCCAAGTCGACTCAACTCTTTGGTATAAAAAGGCCACTAGACGAGTCGGCACCGCCATCGGTTGGGCCGTACCGAACACCGGATCAAAAGGCCGAGGATCAGGTCCTACTGGCAAAGGGTATTCAGGCGAAATACCTCACCCGTGAGGCGGCAAATCACACGGATATGATTGCATTCTTTCCCTCCGAAAATCCCACCCATTTAATCACGTGCGTTGAAAGCGACCGCGAGGTCATTGTAGACGATGGGGATGGAATTGAGGAATGCGGTACCGAAGATAAGTGTAATCCCTCCGTGCAACGCATAAACCTATCCACAGGAGAAGTGGAGACGATCTTGAGAGGTATGGATAGGTGTGATGGAATTCGCACGACCCCATGGGGAACGATACTGGCCACAGAAGAAACGGATGATGGAGCCGCGTACGAGATATTGAACCCTCTCACTACAACGGAGGAGAGCGTCATAAGCCGTGGCGGGCCGGGAGAGGATGCCTTGATCACCGCCCCGAATATAATCGCCAAACGTACTGCATTGCCAACTATGGCCTGGGAGGGCCTTACCGTATTGCCGAGTGGTGTGGTCATTGGAGGTGACGAACTAAGACCTGGAGACAGGGAGGATGAGAACGGCGATATGATTCCGGATTCGGACGGCGGTGCGATATTCAAGTTCCTGCCTTCCATACCGCGGGTAGGCAATAGCCCGATTTCACAACTGGGTGAGTCTCCGCTCGTTTCGGGGAGTGTGTTTGCAATGCGCGTTTCCTGTGTGGAAGGCGGTATTCAATACGGCCAGGGCTGCGAGGTTGGAAACGGGTCATGGGTTCCGGTAGGTGCGGCTAGTGCCCGTGAGGATGCGGATGTAAACGGTGCAACCGGTTACTATCGCCCTGAGGACCTGCATGAAGACCCACTATTTACGGACAACGGAAATCCCGATGCCTTTCGGTTCTGTTGGACAAGTACGGGGAGAAAAGAGGCCTCCAATTTCGCAGAGGTGATGTGTGCTGTTGATTCCTCCCCCCTAATGGCCGATCCCGAATCGATTACGGTAGTGGTAAACCGCTTTATCGAGGGCGACCCCGACTTTAACTCTTTTGACAATCTGGCCTTTCAACCCGGAACCGGAAACCTGTTCGTCATTGAGGACGATGACAATGGCAGCGTATTTGCCTGCCTGCCAGACGGTGCCGATCGCGATATCGAGTCGGATGGTTGCGTGATGGTGCTCTCCGTAAGGGATTCGTCGGCCGAACCTACGGGGTTTATATTCAGCAATGAGGGGAGAACTGCGTATCTATCCATTCAGCATAGTAATGACGATCTCATGCCGCTTGTGGATGATTTCCCAACCGATGATGTCCTCATTATTACGGGGTTTAGGTCTCAATAACACATCTCATATAACAATGGGGAGGTGATTCTTTGACGGACCCGTTTACGCCTCAATACGGGTGTTCGAGTACGAACACTACAAATATAATCCGGATCCGTTTAATATATAAGTACATAGAGGAACCCTATTTATACTTGAGAAGGCCTTTTGGTATATCCAAACAGGAATTACAGGATGAGGCAGATCGACATTACCTGATATAGAGTCTTTAAACGGCCCCTTCGAGAAGAAGTATAGGGCAAAATGGTTAGAATATCCCTTAAGTTCGTTTCTATATTCGTTATAATCCTCTTCCTCATGCTCGTTTCATTCTTTGTGGACCTACTAGTGAGGGATAGGATAAAGAGGTTAAAGGGCTTCTCAAGAATCACCTCCATCTCTTCAAGGGTGGGGCTTAGGGTGCTTGGAGTAAAGGTCAAGGTTAAGAACCATGAACTGTATAGAGGCGATAGTAATTATCTCATCGTATCGAATCACCTCTCCTACGTGGATATCTTCATAATCTCTTCCTTAATCCCATCGGTTTTCATCGCGAACTCGGAACTCCTCAAGGAATTCCCATTGGGAACGATTACAAGATACGGGGGCGGGGTTTTTATAGAGAGAAGGAGTAGAGCCAAACTGTCAAAGGAGATAGAGATGATTTCGGATATATTAAAGAGTGGACTCAATGTAGTTCTATTCCCTGAAGGAACTACATCAAATGGGGAGCATCTTCTTCCCTTTAAGACCCCCTTTCTAACCACTGCTATTAAATCGGGTGTGGATGTACTCCTTATCTGTTTAAAATACAGGAGGATAGACGACAGGGATATTGATATAGAAAACAGGGATTCCGTCTTTTACTATGGGAGCATGTCCTTCTTTAATCACTTCTTTAGACTCTTGTCCTTGAGGTCTGTTGATGTTGAATTGATCCTTATAGAGAAGATAGAACCAAAGCCGGGTCTTTCCAGAAAAGAACTGGCAAACATGGCATATAACACCATAAGCCTTGTCTATCAATGAGCCGGATGGTTTTATCCCGAATCGTGTCTAATAAAGGACAAATAGCTTTTGTGTAATTTTACACAGTTTTTACAGTGTATTATTACACAGTAAGCTCGTTTTATTGGACTTTTCTTTTGTAACTATTTGTAAATGTTAAATATTTAATGAACCGAATCGATCGGTATAATTATTGCCATTTAATCATAAAGGGAGGATCGTCAGGTAAGAGCATCCGAGAAGGAAGACTATCCAAACCGGAGCTAATGCCCTAGTTAATCATCTCAAGTACCGATAAATATTGGAACAGAGATCCGAATTTAGATATGCTTAAATGGAGGACTGCTTCATATGTGTCTAATTCGTATACGGCTTCTCTTGCCCTCTCATTACATGTAGGTTATGATTAGCAATTCCCGAAAAGTAGACGTAATCGAGGAGAGTTATACATGAACATCAAGTGGGCAAAGAGGATAGAAGACCTGCCTCCATACCTCTTTGCAGAGATAGATGCGAAGAAGCAGGAGATGAGAGAAAAGGGCGTGGATATTATAGACCTGGGGATCGGAGACCCGGATATCCCGACGCCTTCCTATATAATAGACGCCTTAAAGGCGGGGGCCGAAGACCCCGTAAACCACAGATACCCATCCTACGAGGGGATGCCGGCCTTTAGGGAAGCGGTGGCAGACTGGTATAAAGGGCGGTTTGGCGTGGATGTGGACCCTGGAAAAGAGGTCGTAACACTTATAGGGTCGAAGGAGGGGATAGCGCATACACCGCTTGCCTTCATTGACCCCGGAGACGTCGCCCTCGTTCCAGACCCCGGATACCCGGTCTATAGCGTGGCAACCAGCTTCGCTGGGGGAATCCCCTATGCGATGCCACTCCTCAAGGAGAACGGGTTTCTTCCGGACCTCGATTCCATACCGGATGATATAAGGAAAAGGGCCAAGCTGATGTTTATAAACTATCCAAATAACCCTACCTCCGCCGTTACGGAGAGGGGGTTCTTTAAAGAGGTTATAGATTTTGCTTCAAGGTATAACATCCTTGTCTGTCACGATGCGGCCTATACGGAGGTTACATTCGATGGGTTTAATCCCCCTAGCTTTCTTGAGATCGAAGGGGCCAAGGAGGTCGGCATGGAGTTCCATTCGCTTTCAAAGACATTCAACATGACTGGATGGAGGCTCGGTTTTGCCGTCGGGAATGAGAAGGCAATTGCGGGGCTTGGAAAGATAAAGACCAATATCGATTCGGGCGTGTTTCAGGCGATCCAGATAGCAGGTATTGAGGCCTTAAAGAACTATCCCCTTGGGATTCTTGAGAGAAGAAGGATATACGAGGAGAGACGGGACGTATTCTGTAGGGGTCTTGACGAGATCGGACTTAGCTATCATCCTCCAAAGGCGACCTTTTATGTGTGGTTTGAGGTTCCAAAGGGTTTTTCTTCAAAGGGATTTACATCGAAGCTCCTTACGGAATCTGGTATAGTAGTTACTCCGGGAAACGGATTCGGGAGGTACGGGGAGGGGTACATCCGTGTCTCAATCACAATCGGGAAGGAAAGGCTCGCTGAGGCGGTGGAGAGGCTTAAAAATTTGAGGTTTTGAGGTTAAAAATAGAACCTAGGATTCTGAGAATCGAGCTGCCTTGGAAAACCTGACTGTAGTTGCTAAGATACTCGTAACCTCCATATACCTGATCACGCTCGGTCTTCTATCGGCGTTTGGACTCCACAGGCACTACCTTTCCTATCTCTTTAACAAGTATAAAAACCAGACTCCAGAGCCCAAGGATAGATTTAAAAGATTGCCTATGGTCACCATACAGCTTCCTGTCTACAACGAGATGTACGTTGTAGAGAGGCTGATATCCTCCGTTTGTGGGATCGACTATCCAAGGGAACTCATGGAGATCCAGGTGCTTGACGACTCAACCGATCAGACCCAGGAGATCGCCAGGGGGTGTGTTGACGTCTATAGGTCTATGGGGTTTCAGATTTTTTATATACATAGAGATAATAGAAACGGATTTAAGGCAGGGGCACTTAGTGAGGGGCTTAAATCTGCAAGGGGCGAACTCATAGCCATATTCGATGCGGATTTTATCCCTCCAAAGGACTTTCTCAGGAAAACGGTGGATTTCTTCACAGACCCGAAGGTGGGTATGGTTCAGGTAAGGTGGGGACATGTGAACCTAGATTATTCCGCCCTTACAAGGGCCCAGTCCATACTCCTTGATGGACACTTCGTTATAGAGCAGGCGTCCAGGTTTTACGGTGGTACATTCTTTAACTTTAACGGCACGGCTGGGATTCTAAGAAAGGCCTGTATAGAATCGGCCGGTGGATGGCAGCACGACACCCTTACAGAGGACCTGGATCTCAGCTACAGGGCGCAGCTTAAGGGATGGAGGTTCATATACCTAAAGGACTGGGTGGTGGAGGCCGAGCTTCCGGTGGATATGAATGCGTTTAAGTCCCAACAGCACCGCTGGGCAAAGGGGGCCATTCAAACGGCAAAGAAGATCCTTCCCCAGATACTGAGGGCAAAGGGAATTCCTCTAAGGGTGAAGGTCGAGGCCTCATTTCATCTCCTGGGAAACTTTGCCTACGTCCTTCTTCTCCTCCTCCTCTCCCTCATGCTTCCCATTTCCTATTTCTGGCACTCCCTTGGATGGGAGAGGGTAGTGCTCTTTAATCTGTTTGTCGTTTCCGCCTGCACTGTGAGTGTTATAAGGTTCTATGTGATTACGATAAAGGAGGTTCATGGAAAGGAGTGGACTAGGTATTTGAAATACGTCCCGCTCTCTATTGCTCTTGGAAGCGGTATAGCTATTAACAACTCTAAAGCGGTGTTTGAGGCCCTTCTCGGCAAAGACTCTGAGTTCAGAAGGACGCCCAAATTCGCCGTAACCTCGAAGGGGGATAACTGGCGTACGCGAAGATACACATCTTCAAAGGAGATAACCACGCTCATTGAGCTTGGAGTGGGCCTCCTCTTTATGATTCAAACCTCTTATGCGGTCTTTGCAGGCTATATAGGCTGGATACCGTTTCTCCTTCTCATTCAATTCGGGTTCATCTACACGGGGTTACTCTCCATACTTCACGGCTCCCAAAAGCAGGCCGTGAAGATGGACCCTTTTATTCATAAGCCGGTGCTACAGAAAGAGAAAAATCCCTAGGGCATCCGTCCACCTCTACCTGCCTATATGTCCAGTGCTTAAACCGCGGTAATGTGCCTCTTCCTATCCCCTATCTATCCATTACGGGTGGGATCTCTTCATGGGTTTTTATGATCTAAGTCGGTGATGGCAAGTAAAAACATCACCTTTAAAAAAAAGTACTTGACAAAGGGAGAGAATGTGTACTACAATAGTGACTGACTAGTCAGTTCAATTTGGCGAATACGCATGGCTAAGGTAAAAGAGGCTCTAGGTAAGAGGATTCCAGGGTTTGGTTACCGCTCAAAAAGGGCAACCCGAAGGGACGAGATCATCCGGATAGCCACCCAGCTCTTTTCTGAGAAGAGCTACCATGACGTCACTATGGATGAGATCGCCGAGAAGGTGGGGGTTGCCAAGGGGACTATATATCTCTACTTCGAGTCCAAGGAGAGACTCTACCTTGAGATTCTGGAGCAGGGCTTTAGGGCTATAGAATCGCTTATAGAGAAGGAGGTAGCAAAGAGCGAACGCGCCCCGGAGAAGCTAAAGAAGGTCCTAAAGCTTATATTCGGATTCTATCGTAAGAATCTGGACGTCCTTCGTATATTGAGTAGGGATGAGACCCATCTTATCCGTGAGCACTACGAGTTTACGGAGCACTGGAGGGATAGGAGGGTAAAGCTCTACAAAAGGATCCTCGAGAAGGGGGTAAAGGAGGGCTCTTTTAGGGAGATAAACACGGAGCTTACGTCACTCATAATCTTTGGTCTTGTAAGGTCTGTTATGTTTTTCTATAACACGGATAAGAGTGCCGAGGAAACGGCGGAGGAGGTATTCTCGGTGATTGAAAGGGGGATTCTCGCTTCACCGCAAGAGAAGAAAAGATCATAAAATCATGGATGGGGGTGCAAAAGACCAACTAACAATAAGGAGGTACGGCATATGACGATGAGTTATCCATTCAGTAAGAGGATAGATCACTTTGTTCCGCCAAAGCAGTGGGCCAGTATGAGAATCGCAAAGGAGCTTGAGAAGAGAACTGGCAAGAGGATAATCCACTTTGAGAAGGGTGACTATCAGGGACCGGATTTCGATACCCCTGAACACATAATTGAGGCCACCGTAAGGGCGCTCAAGGAAGGATACGTGAGATATGATCCGGGGCCTGGGCTTCCAGAACTCAGGGAGGCCATAGCCGAAGAGATGACAAAGAGGGGAAGACCGACGACCCCGGATGAGGTTATAGTTACGGCCGGGGCAAAGCAGTCCCTCAACATGGCCCTTTTAACGTTCCTCGAAGACGGGGACGAGGTGATTTTCCCGAACCCTGGGTATCCTCCCGATGAGGTGTGGGCAAAGTACGCAGGGGCTCACATAAAGCACACGCCGCTTACAAAGCCCGACTGGCAGTTTGATCTCGAAAGGCTTGAGAGTATGATTACGCCAAAGACAAAGCTTCTCATAATAAACACACCTCAGAGGCCAAACGGACACCTGGTGGAGAACCCGGAGGAGATAGCCGAGATCTGTTTAAAGCACAAGCAACTTATGGTCATCTCTGATGAGATATTCTCGCATATAGTCTATGACGGGAAGCAGCATAAGACCATATCCGCTGTTCCCGGTATGGCCGAGAGGACTATAGTGATTGATACGTTCTCTAAGACCTATGCGATGACCGGGTGGAGAATCGGATGGTCGGTCGCCCCGAAGCCGGTTATAGAGAAGCTCTCCATATTCCTTCAGGACACGATTACGAATGTAGCAGCGTTTATTCAGAAGGCCGCTTATGCCGCGATGACTGGTCCACAGGACTGGGTGGAGAGAAAGAGGCAGCTCCTACAAAAGAAGAGGGACCGTATGGTGGCCGGGCTAAATTCGATCCCCGGAATAGAATGTGATAAGCCGTCCGGGGCCTTCTACGCCTTTCCCGATATTACGGGGACCGGTTTAACATCTCAGGAATTCACAAACAGGTTGATGGAGACTGCAGGGGTGGCGGTCGTGGCCGGAACGGCATTTGGAAGCCAGGGAGAGGGGTACGTAAGGATGACATACGCCGTCTCGGATGACGATATAGACGAGGGGATTAGGAGGATAAAAGAGACAAACCTTAAAGCCTAGTGTAGCCGGATGACATGAGACTGGGGCAGGTCCTTATCCTCTGGGATTTTATGGAGAAACACATAGGATGAGGGCCTGTTTCTCTGTCTTATTCAGCCGTTTTTACGTTGTTTAGAGTCCTCTATTTAAAACCCATTAGGGTATAATATTCTAAAAATAGCCTGTCAGCATGGTTACCATGTCCGATTCAGGAAGAAGGCCTAATTGGATACCGAGGTCGTTTCTCTTTCTACTTTCATTATCCGTTCTTGGTTTTCTCCTTATAACCTGTTATACAGCTCCCATTACGGGAAGGTCCCAGTTGATCCTCATTTCACCTGAGATGGCGGATGAGATGGGGGTTACGGCCTTTAGGGAGGTACTAAGCAGAGAAGAGGTATCAAATGACCCGGAGTACAATGAGGCCGTAAGAAGGGTAGGGTCAAGGATAGCTAGGGTCTCGGACACACCGAATTACAGATGGGAGTACAGGGTAATTAAAGGAGACGATACGATTAACGCCTTTGCCCTTCCGGGAGGAAAGGTTGGTGTTTATACCGGTATCCTTCCGATTGCCAAAAACGATGCGGGCCTTGCAACGGTGATCGGGCATGAGGTAGGACACGTTGCCGCACACCACGGTGCGGAAAGGATATCCGCCGGAATCCTAGCCGAACTCGGGGCCGTCGGGCTTGGCATCGCCCTTCGGAATAGAGACCCAGGTGTCGTAAATGCTATAATGCAGGCCTATGGGATCGGTGTAACCGTTGGAGGAATACTCCCATTCAGTCGCTCCCAGGAATCGGAGGCCGATAGGATCGGCTTGGTATACATGGCAAGGGCCGGATACGATCCGAGGGAATCTATCGCCTTCTGGCAAAGGATGGGAGAGGCCACGAGGAATAAACCCAAACCGCCGGAGTTCCTTTCCACCCATCCTGACTATGGGGCAAGGATAAGGAACCTGGAGACTTGGCTTCCAGAAGCGATGTACTACTATCGGCGTTCCCCAAAGGCCCCGAACTACTACATCGCTTTCAAGGGAACGGGATATGAGGAGATAAACCCTGACCCCTCGCCGTAGAGACGGCTCAGTCTGGTTTCTCCTTTTCCATGGCGTGGTGTTTTAGGATCCTGCCACTTGCTATGTAGAATGTATCCTCTGCGATATTGGTTGCAAGGTCGGCAACCCTTTCCAGGTCTCTACCTATTAGGATTAGATGGATGGCACGGTCTATTGTAGTCGGGTCTCCAATCATGTACGTTACAAGCTCCCTCATAACCTGCGTTTCAAGGGCGTCTACCTCGTCATCCTTTTTACAGACCTGAACGGCGAGCTCTTCGTTTTTGTTAACAAAGGAATCCAGACTTTCTCTAAGCATCTCCATTGCCTTCTCCGCCATCCTGGGGATGTCGATAAGGGGTTTTACGGGGGGCTTGTCTGCCAGGTAGATCGCCCTCTCTGATATGTTTACCGCATGGTCACCTATCCTTTCCAGGTCGTTATTTATCTTCATGATCATGGTGACGGTTCTTAGATCCTCGGCCTCGGGATGGTAGAGCGCGAGTATCTTTATGCAGAGGTTGTCTATCTCGATTTCCATATCGTTTATCTTTTCATCGCTTCTTATCACTTCCTCCGCCAAGATCGTATCCCTTTCCTTTAGCGCCTTTACGCTTTTTGCTATCATCTCCTCTACAGAGCCGGCCATTTCAAGGAGCAGTTTTTTAAGGTTGGTTATTTCCTCTTTGAATTTTTTCATCTTGTCTTTCCTTTCCTTCTAGGTTACTGAAGATAGCCGTAAAGACAAAGAGACGATAACCGATTTCATCCAAACTTTCCAGTTATGTAGTCTTCTGTTAGCTTGCTACTCGGATTTGTAAACATCTTGTCGGTTCTATCAAATTCTATTATTTCTCCTAGGTACATGAATGCCGTAAAATCCGCTATTCTACCGGCTTGTTGCATATTGTGTGTGACTATAACTATGGTTATTTCATTTTTAAGCTCCACTATTAGGTCTTCTATCTTTGAGGTCGATATGGGATCGAGAGCAGACGTAGGCTCATCGAATAGTAGGACCTCAGGTTGGGTGGCTATAGCCCTTGCTATGCATAGCCTCTGCTGCTGTCCGCCTGACAAGGAGAATGCGCTCTCACCCAGCCGGTTTTCTACCTCATCCCAAAGTGCGGCGTTCTTTAATGCCTGCTCAACCCTGTCTCCGAGTTCTGTTTTACCGTTTATACCCATGAGTCTTAGACCAAAGGCCACGTTATCGAATATGGACATGGGAAATGGGGTGGGTTTCTGGAATACCATGCCGATTCTGCTTCTCAGTTCTATGGGGTCCACGTCGTTTGCAAGTATATTCACGCCGTCCAATATGATCTCCCCCTCGTATCTATTCCCCGGATAGAGGTCGTGTATCCTGTTAAAGCATCTAAGAACCGTGGTCTTCCCACATCCAGATGGTCCTATAAGGGCGCTTATGCTATTCTCATATATGGGTATATTCACGTTCTTAACTGCCTGGATCTTTCCATAATAGAAGCTCAGGTTCTTTACTTTTATCTTCTCTTTTAAGGCAGTTGCTCCCTTCCCCTTTACGGCATTTGCCATGTGCTATTTCTCCTTTCCGGCTCTCTTTAGGGAGAACAAGTCCTTTAAGAAGACGAAGGGGAAAACCCCTTGAAGGATCCCCTTGGCGATTATAGATAGCAAGAGGACACCAAGGGTCAGGATTAAAGAGGCAGCCCATGCCTGTTCGTGCCAGTATTCATAGGGTCCCATAACGTACTGAAAGACCGTAACCGTTAGGGAGGCCATAGGCTTGAGTATATCCGTTTCAAGGAAGTTGTTGTTGAAGGACGTGAATAGAAGAGGGGCCGTCTCCCCTGTTATCCTGGCGACCCCGAGTATCACCCCCGTGAGTATTCCTACTCTAGCTGCTCGAACGGTGATCTTCGTGATTACCTGCCACTTGTAGGCACCCAGAGCGTAGGCGGCTTCCCTCATCATACCTGGAACAAGCTTTAGCATCTCATCTGTTGTTATGGATATAACTGGCATCATTATTAAAGCCAGGGCGATTGAGCCCCCTATAGACATAAAGTGACCCACTGGCTTTATCAAAATGGCATAGACCAGAGCCCCCATAACAATAGAGGGTGTGCTTACCATTATATCGGTCACTGACCTCAGGACTTGTACGAACCTAGAATCCCTGCCGTATTCTGCAAAAAATATACCAGAGAGCACACCAACGGGGACGCCTATTATAGTGGCCATGGATGTAATTATGAGATGCCCCACAAAGGCGTGCCTGAGTCCTCCTCCTTCTACCCCTGCGGGGTGCATATCCTGGGTTATAAGATCTAGATGTATGTATTTAAGACCGCTTATAAATAGATCGAAGAGTATCCAGAAAAGCCAGAATATCCCGTATAAGGACATCAGGGTCGATATGGTAAGAAAGAGGTTACTCAGGAGTTTTCTCCTCAAAAAAACCCCCCTTTTTGCTTTGCCGAGATGCCAAACCCGTGACTGTGTTTTAGACTTCTCTGAAATGCCCGTCCTAAGATCCCGTGCCCTCATACCTGCCTTACCTTCCATTTTCTCTCAAGCCTAAGTACCATCAGCTTTGCAGAGGTGAGTATCAAAAACGATAGGACGAAGAGTATAATAGCAAGATAATAAAGAGAGGACAAATAGAGATCGCTATCCGCCTCAGTAAACTGGTTGGCGAGGGCAACGGTTATGGTGGTTAAAGGTTCGAATAGGGATCTTGGTATCTCTGGACGGTTGCCCGCTAAAAAGGTAACTGCCATTGTCTCCCCCAGTGCCCTTCCAATGGCCAGTATCAGACCTCCGGCTATTCCAGAGGCTGTATATGGAATAACGACTCTTCTTACTACCTCCCACTTGGTTGCGCCAAGACCGTATGCGGACTCCTTAATGATGGAAGGAACCATGTTAAAACTGTCCTTTGCAACGGAGGCCATAAAGGGTATGATCATGATAGAAAGCACGATACTCGTTGTAAAGGCATCTATACCAGATGGTATTCCATTAAAGAGGAATCCTATGAGAGGCAGGTTGCTGAGGTTGTTTATTAAAAAGGGCTCCACATGGTTTGCCATATAGGGAACGAGGACAAAAAAACCCCACATCCCATAGATTATGCTGGGGATAGCGGCTAGCAGTTCAACGGCTCCTGTGACTATGGCCTTTAACCCCCTCGGTGCTAGTTCCGTTATGAAGATGGCTATACCTATGCTTACAGGCGTAGCGATAATCGTGCTCAGGAAGGTTATGAGTATGGTTCCAAATATGGCTGGGAGTCCTCCAAATACCAACGCCACGGGGTCCCAAGTCGTTCCTATTATAAAGCCGAATCCGAACCTCTCCATAGAGGGCCAGGACTCTTTTAGTAATATGAAGAGGGCTAGAATCGGGAAGATAAGCCCCAAGAAGAGAGCCCAGAAACCGATGGAGGTTTTAAATACAAGCTCTAATAATCTTCCATTTCTTTTCGCTTCCTTTGCCCTTTGAGAACGAGGTAGACTCACTTCGAGCCCTATTATACTATCTCTTTCCATATATACTACCTCACTATAGCGAAATAAAAAACAAGGAGATAGAACTCCCTGACAATGGAGGCACATAAGACCAGTAAAGAGGCTTATAATAAACTATGGTCTTTCCAGTATGCTCTTATCTTGTCCTTAACGCTCCTGGGAAGAGGTACATAGTCAAGTGTTTCTGCGTCCTTATCCCCGTACTCGTATGCCCAATCAAAAAACTTGACGGCCTCCTTACTGTTTTCCATCTTGTCCCTTGCTAGGAGTATGAAAGTGGCCCCAGCTATAGGATAGGAGTCCTTCCCAGCCTGATCTGTCAGGATCTCGTAAAAGTGCTTCTTACCGTCCCAATTTGCGTTGGCTGCGGCAACCTTGAAGGTCTCTATGTTCGGTGTTACAAAATTCCCCTCTCTATTCTTTATAGCACCAACGGGCATCTTGTTTTGCTTTGCGTATGCATATTCCACATAGCCGATACCACCGGGCGACCGCTTCGTATAGTTGGCAACACCTTCATTGCCTTTCCCACCGACACCCGTAGGCCAGTTGACAGAAGTGCCAACCCCCACCTTCTCCTTCCACTCTGGACACACTTTACTCAGCCAATTGGTAAATATCCAGGTGGTTCCAGAACCATCAGACCTGTGAACGACCACGATGTTTCTATCTGGGAGATCGATATCCGGGTTTAGCTGACTTAAATAGGGGTCGTTCCACTTGGTTATCCTTTTCATATAGATATCGCAAACGGCCTTTTGATCAAACCTTAATTCCTTATTCCCTACCTCAGGAATGTTGTACGTTATAACCACCCCACCTATAACCGTTGGGAATTGAAGGAGGCCGTCTTTCTCTAACACTTCGGGTTCCAAAGGGGCATCGGAGGCACCAAAGGCCACCGTTCTATTCGTTATCTGCCTTATCCCACCGCCCGAGCCGATTGACTGGTAATTGAGCCTTACTCCCGTGACCTTTTCGTAATTGAATGCCCACCTTGAGTATATAGGAAAGGGAAAAGTCGCCCCTGCACCGGTAAGCTCCGCTCCTATGGCGTTTTGAGCGTGCAAACCATGGAATCCCATATGGATTCCCAAGGTGAGAAAGAGGGCGATCAGACTGGTTGTTAGGCCGCTTCCTTTTGAATATGTGTTTTTCCCTATGCTGTTCATAATCCTTTATCCTCCTTTATGATTTGGTTTTCATGAATTCAACCCTGAGATTGTTAAGAAACGGTTAAGAAACCATTAACCCCTTGTTAATGTCAAAAATAGACCCTTTTCTTTACGGAGTTGTAATCCCTAAAGAGGGTCTCAATGTGCCTAAGCCGTTTAAGGTTTCTCGCCCTTGGTCTTTCTATCTTTGAGTGCGTTAGATAAAATAAATAAAACGGGTCAAGGAATTAAAAACGTTAAAGGAAGGAGGGATGAAACAACATGCCGGCCATGATGATAATGGTAAAGGCCAAAACCAAGGATGAACTAAAAAAGCAGGCGGCAAAGAAGATAAAAGAGGCCGCTAAAAGGGGGCTCCAGTACGTCAAACAGGGATACGATGATAGGAGGGTAAGGAAGGTAAAGGGCGGATACGAAATAGAGATATCGGTTCATTCCTAAGAGTAGGGTTATGAGTAGTGTGAAAACGGCGAAACTGGAAACCTTTAGGAATCAATATATGGGTAGGGAATACGAAATCGAGATAACCTGCCCTGAGTTTACCTGTCTATGTCCAAGGACAGGACAACCGGATTTCGCCGTAATAAGAATTAAATACGTGCCTGACGAGCTCTGTATAGAGCTTAAATCCTTAAAGCTCTACATGTTCTCTTATAGAGATAAGGGTGAATTCCACGAGCACGTGACCAATAAGATCCTTGACGACATAGTGGAGGCATGTAGGCCGATAAGAGCTGAGGTCATAGGGGATTTTAATGTAAGGGGAGGCATCAAAACGGTTGTAAAGGCAACCTATTCGAAGCGCCTGTAAAAGATGGGATTATCGCAACTTATGGGACTGCCTCTACTCATATCTTAAGCTAAGAGATGGGGTTATAACGGCGAAAAAGTATAACGATAGAAAAGATAGAAAAGTATCGGAAAAGGACAAGGGAAAATGTCCGAGGTGCGGGGCACCCATCAGGGCGGGATACGATACAAAAGAGGGCAGGGTGCTTATCTGCAGTGGTTATCCAAGGTGCAATTACATATTGATTATAGGTAGAAGACCCGATAAGGATTGATCTTCCTGGGTTCCTTAAGGGTTCTTTTTGGAGAGGGAGGATTTGATTCTAAAGGCTCAGGTGTTTATCACGGGTATCATCATAGCCTGCGTTATTTTCGTTGCTGCGGCCGCACCCTACGTATCTCCATATGAGTTTGATGAAACGGATTTTAAGAACACGCTCAGCCCTCCAACCAAAAAACACCCTATGGGAACCGACCAGGAGGGTAGAGACATCTTGAGTAGGGTCATATACGGTGCGAGGGTTTCAATAACGGTTGCACTGGGAACGGCACTCATCGCGATCTTTATCGGAACCGCTTATGGTGCTGTTTCAGGGTATATGGGGGGAAAAGCGGATGAGCTTATGATGAGGATAGTTGACGTTTTTTACTCCCTTCCCGATCTTCTTCTCATAGTTCTCATAACCCTCGTTGTCGGAAAGGGAATCGAGGGTATAGTGCTTTCACTCGCACTTACGGCCTGGATGCGTGTTGCAAGGATCGTAAGGGGAAGCGTGATGCAACTCAAGAATATGGCATTTATTGAATCGGCAAGGAGTCTCGGAGCATCGCCCTTTAGGGTCTTTATAGTCCATATCCTCCCCAATATACTCAGTCCGCTCATCGTTACCCTTACGTTTTCTATACCCTATGCGATACTCGCCGAATCCACACTGAGTTTCCTAGGACTCGGAATCTCTCCCCCACAGGCAAGCTGGGGTACTCTTGCCAGTACGGGCTGGCAGGGGATGAGGACATTCCCGCACCTTATAGCCTTTCCGAGTCTTGCTATATTCGTTACCGCTTTCTCGTTTAACCTGTTTGGCGAGGGGCTAAGGGATATGCTTGACCCAAAACCGATCAGGAGGTGATGTGTTTGAAGCAAGTAAAGACCGGTCTTCATATAGACTTAAATCCCTTCTTTTTTAGCCTAATATCGATTCTTACACTTGGAATCTCCGTCTCTATTTCCTCCGCCCTGGCGGATGAGATAAACTGCGAGTGGCTGATTAATGAACCCATAAAGGAAACCCCAAAGGAAAGATACAGGAAGGGCTACTGCTCTATAAGGCTTGGGAGATTTAATGAGGGGTTGACCCTTCTAAACGGGCTTGAGAAAGAGCTCCCCTTAATAGCGGACTATGTGCTTTACTACCGTGGAGTTGGAGAGAAGGGATTGGGAAAAGCGTCGGATGCCGCTGGGCTCTTTAATAGGATTTTAACCGAATATCCGGAAAGCGGACTAAGAAAAAGGGCGCTTACCGGGCTTGCCGAGACCTACTCGAATACAGGGGACTACCAAAAAGCGGAAACCATATACAGGTCCCTCTACGTCATCGAAGAAGACCCTAAGGAAAAGGCGGCCTTCCTAAACCGCATTGCCGAGTCCCTGGAAAAACAGGGAAGGTACCTAGAGGCTATAAAAGCCTACAAGGAGCTCTGGGTCGAGTTTCCAGAGTCCCCCTATGCGGATGCGGCTATTAATAGGGCACTTCGGATAGGAAACGCCCAGGGGATTCCGCTTGTAACCACGGAGTCGGACTATCTACAAAGGGCTGAGAGGCTCTTTAAGCTCTACAGATGGGAATCCGCCATAAAGGACTTTGAAAGGGTTTCAAAGACCGATGATGTTAAGCTCAAGATCGCCATATCGAAGTTTCGTCTTGGTCTCCTTAACGAGGCATTGGATTTACTCATTCAGATAAGCTCTCCAGAATCCCTCTACTGGAGGGCGAGGGTAAGTGCCAAACTCGGAAGGGACGACGAGGCCTCGGAGACCTATTACCGGATCTACCTTCTTTATCCCCAAAGCCCACTGGCACCCGAGGCCCTTTATAACGCCGCAAGGCTTTATCAGATCAATTCCGATTTTGAAAGGGCATTAAACCTATACGATCTACTCATAAGAAGATACCCTGGGAGCGAGTTCACCGAAGACGGGGCATGGAATCTCGGGTGGATCTACTATAGAAGGGGGATGTATAGAGAGGCGCTTGCAACGTTTTCCGCATCTGCGTCCTCAGGGTCTTCTTATAATTCCTCTAGGGCTGCCTATTGGAAAGCGAAGACCCTGGAGAAACAGGGAAATAGAGGAGAAGCGTTTGCAGTATACGAAAGCCTGTCTCGCTCGACATTCCCGTCCTATTATTCCTACCTCGCACGGAAGAAGACGGGTTTTACTCCGAACCTCCGTCCTGTCTCTCAGCCTTCGACTAAAGTGGTTGCCTCTAATCCGAGAAGGGAAAGGGCGGAGCTCTTGATAGAACTCGGCATATTTGAGGACGCCTATTTAGAGATAGAGAGGTTGCGAGAGGAATCAAAAAGCGATGAGGAACTGCTCTCCGTGAGCGAGCTATATGCCAAGGCTAATGACTTCTACGATTCGATAAGAATAGCCGAGGGGCTCGGTCTTTCGCAGGCCAATACCCTTTCCTACCCAAGAGGATTCAGTGAAATCGTAAAGGGGTATTCGGTAAAATACAACGTAGACGAGTTCCTCGTTTACTCGATAATCAGGGAAGAGAGCAGATTCCAGAAGTATGCGGTTTCCCCCTCTGGGGCTATTGGACTCATGCAGCTTATACCGGATACGGGAAGGAGTACGGCAAAAGAGGCGGGGATCAGTGGGTATAATACCGATATGCTTTATGTCCCCCGCATAAACATAGAACTCGGCATAGCGTATTTCAAGAAGGTGTTAGAGGAGTTTGGTGGAAACGTTCACCTTGCCATCGCAAGCTATAATGCCGGGCCTTACAATGTAGCGAGTTGGCTTTTAAAACTCTCCGGCTTAGACCCTGACGAATTCGTTGAAGAAATCCCGTTCCAGGAAACGAGAAACTACGTGAGAAGGGTACTTAGAAGCTACGGGGTTTACAAGGCCCTATACGATAATGAGTTCTTTTAAATCCTGAGACTGTAGAGGCGCTCTACATATTAAAGGGTATTTGACGTTTGGGGCAACCCTTGCGTTTATCCTGATTATTGGTGAATCCCGGGTACTTATCTTTTACTACTTGACGGGTTTCATTTGTGGTTTATAATTAGGACTAACCAGTCAGTACTAATTTCGGATTTAACGAAAATGGCAAAGAGCAAAGAGAAGATAATAGGGGTCGCTAAAGAGCTATTCCACAAGAAGGGATACCAGCAGACATCTGTGGATGAGATTCTTGAGGGAAGCGGTGTTAAAAAGAGCAATTTCTACTATCACTTTAGGAGCAAAGAGGAACTGGCTCTAAAGGTTCTCGAAGTGAGGATAGGGGAATTTGAATCTGAGGTTATATCCAAAACGCTTCAGGAGCATTCCCTCTCTCCAAGGGATAGGCTCCACAGGTTCTATGAGCGGGTAAGGGCTTTCCATCAGAGGTTAAAATGTAGTGGGGGATGTCCGTTTGGAAACCTCGCCATCGAGATGAGCGATACTAATGAGAGGGTTAGAAAAAGGCTAAGCGAGTTCTTTAAGAGGTGGGAGAAGGCGATCGAA
>CAZWVA010000031.1:0-31569 GCA_964636885.1 uncultured Spirochaetia bacterium | reverse complement strand
TGTATTTTTATTCACGGGCGAAACCTCCTTTTAAGTTTTTTCCCTTTATTGTTTTAAAGGTTTCGCCTCCTAACTAATACTAACTATTTTAGGGACATTTCCTTAAATTGTTTTCCCACAGAAATTAAAGTGAGAGGGCATGTATTTCGTCTTTATTAACCTTAATGATGTTCCTTGTGTTCACCCGAATCTTCTTTTTCCGCTTGTGCCGGTTTTTCTTCCATCATTTCTTCTTTCTCTTTCTCACCCATCATGGACATCATTTCACTTATCTTTTTAAACTTATCCACACCGATAGCCTTTCTTATCGCCGCAAGTGCATCTACTGACATATTTGCCATCTCAAGATTGATATCGTTTGATAGTTTGACTTCTGCCTTTACCTTGGCAGGATCAAAGTTCGGGTCTTGTAACATATCCATAATCTTCATGTGAGAGATTTTGAAATCCGCTTCCTTACGAACCATGGGGTAAACATACTTCTCTCGAATACTCGCTAAATCTTTCCTTTGAGTATCTGTGAGGTCAAGTTTGTTTGCTTGAATGAGAACGTGATGAACCATCATGCTATACATATGTTGCATTCCGACCATCATGTGTTCCATCATGCCTTTACTCATCATTCTCATCTGTCCTTGCTTCCTCTGCATCATGCCCTGAGCAAAAGAAAGACTTGAAACAAATAGTAGAATAACCACGGAAGCTATTAATCTTCTCATCTTCGATTACCTCCTTTCTGTAATTTTTTCTTTTATGCTGTTTCACTTTCCATTAGATTAAGTGTGTGATCGGTCACCTAACCCTTTAATTGATAATAACCTTTCCCTTCATCTTAGCCTCGTAGTGACCTGGTACAAAGCAGGCCATCTCCCATTCTCCTTTACGGTCAGTTGGTACTTTAAAGGTGAGTACGGATTTGCCTTCAGGTTTTAATGTCATCATGGTCCCATGGGCTGGGATTCTCATGAACTCTCCCCTTTTTCAGTTCCCGCTGCTATCTCGATCCCTTCAAAAAAGTCTTTCTTAAAGCTTCTATTCATTCCGGTGTGTACCCCGTGTGTTCCTGCGTGATGCTCGTGTCCTTCGTCTGATATTTCTTGTTTCTCTCCATTTTCTTCATGCATCCCTGTGGGAGTTTCATCTTTGCCCTCCTCCATCTTTACCTCACGCCCTACCATGAACTCGTGTTCGATTTTTCCCTCATTGACTAGCTCAATATTTACTTCCTGACCAGCCTTGAGTTTAATCGTTTCTGGTTTGAAGTACAAATCTCCAATTCTAATCCGGACAGTGTTTGATTCAGCACGACTTGAACTGATAGTAAGCACAACGAATAGAGTAGATACAGCTAATAAGGTCATTAAAAATATAGCTTTTTCATTTGCTTTTCACCTCCTTTAAGTGTCAAAATTTTACTTTGGTACTTTGAGTTTCTTTAAAGCTTTTTCTATTTTCTTCTCGTTCTCTGCAGTGAATATTTAACTAGACCGAAATTTTGTGTGTTTCCCCCTATTAAAATTGATAACTGCGTTTTGGTGTCCTCTCTTCGTAAGGCGCAAAATCCTCAAGGCTTACACGAAACCCCACAATCTTCCATTCATTGTTACGCCGAATCATCTGAATCTCGATTTTAGCAGGAGCTTTCTCAAAAGCTGCCCTGACCTGATAGTCAGCTATTATAATAGGCTTACCTTTTGTGGTAGTACCAATTGTTATCTTGCCTTTGGCTCCTTTATATTCCTTCAGAGGTCCCATCAGATCTGAAAATGAATCGAATAATGATTCGACTCTCTCAGCAGGGTAAACCTGAAGGAACTCCGGACTTGCACGGTTAATCAATTCTTTAGGATCCCAATAAGTAACAATAATAGGAACTACTTCATCTAAGTAGGCTCTAGCTTCCTTATCCAACCTGCTGGCAAAGTAATAAAGACCGGAGAAAAAGATGACTCCTACAACGATAAGACAAATAAAAATCGCTCCAAGAACCGTTAATATTTTTTTCATCACCACAACATCATTGAAAGAACCGATTTCTTTAATTTCTGTTTTAACCGTAGGCACGCTAAAAACCTTTTACATTAGCGAGTTAGAGTTAATAGCTCTTTGCTTACTCTTATGCCCTCACTGCCTGCCTTCTTCCGCTTCCTTCATTGCCTGGTACTCCTCTGGCGATAAATCGGGGAGCCGATTCAAGAAGGCTACGAGTGCCCAAAGATCCTTTTCATTATGAGTAGCCCCAAAAGCAGGCATACCGCTCCACTTGATCCCGTGCTTGATAATCCAGTAGAGTTCTGCCGGAGCTATTTTCCGCCCTAATTTTGCCAGATCGGGTGGCTCGGGATTAAGTCCCTTGCCAAATTTGGAAGGAACGTCCGGTGCGCCGTGGCATTTTACACATGTTTTGTTATAAAGATTAAAGCCCTTCTGCACCAGGGATTCATCCTGAAGCGGAGGCACCTTGATTCGTTTTGCCTGGGAGATTATTGATTGCTTCGTCGTAGTGTTAAATACCCACCGTACGAGTTTGGTGGGAGGCTCTGTGGCGGCGATGTTGTATACACCGGAGTAGACAAAGAGGAGAGAGCATACGACCACAAGGATAGCAAAAACTATAAGCACCATGACTATTTTCATATTTGTTCCCTCCTTTTCTACGCCTCACACCAATTTCTTCTATTCTCTTCTTGTTAATATCAAAGACTACTTAATTAGCAGGGCATGGTATGCCGACCCACGACTATTGGTTTAAATTTTTATCTTACTTTTTGTCTATCTTTTATTCATGTACGTGTGCTGCTGGTGCCCAACTAAACCGGAAGTTTTCACGCTTCTCTCCATCTTTTAAGCTGACAACGGCTTTAAAAGAACCGATTTCTTTGATCCCTGTTTCGGCCTCGAGATGTGAAACAGGACCCTCTGTTCCACGTTTTAAATCAACGGTCTTCTTAGAGCCGTCAGACATATTTAGATAAACTACTCCAGAATAGTTCTCAGGCATTGGAATCGCCTTCAGGTCTTTATCCAGCAAGAAAAGGACTATGTCTCCGCTTTGATGGTCAACTGTAAACTCCAGGTGATTGTCTCCAAATACGACTACCGGTCCACCGTGAGGGCCTTTTTCTTCTTCTTTCTTAATCCCACTGCTTTCGTCTTCTCCAAGTTCTCCTCCATGCGCCCAGACCCCTTCAGTTAATTTGGGTAGTATCCCAACTGCCATTATAAGGCTAAGTGTAATTACCCATCTTAAAATAGATTTACTGTGTAATTTCATTTTACACCTCCTTGGTTTAATTTTTCTTAGCCGCGAAGACACTAGGACCAAAATGAAACAACAGTTAGCGAGTTTACGGGTTTACGAGTTTGCGAGTAGTTTCTCTAACCCGTAAACCAGCAAACACGTTAACCCACAAATATTTTTTCTTCGCGCCTTAGTGGCTAAGCATTGCTTTCCTTGTTTCTTCACGTCTTTGCCTCCGTTATTTTCTCTCTCTCCTCACGCCAGGATTCAATCTTGTTGTATAACGTTGGAATAACGACCAGATTCAAAAAGGTTGATGTAAAAAGACCTCCTAGAAGCACGATTGCAAGCGGCCTCTCAATTTCCTTTCCGGTAGGCTCTCCAAGCAGTAGTGGAATAAGGCCGAGTGCAGCGACAGAGGCTGTCATTAAAATGGGATTCAGTCGGTCAAGTGAGCCCTGGATAACAGTATCGCGTAGAGAAAGCCCTTTTTCCTCTCGCAACTGACTGTAATGCGTTATGAGAATGACTCCGTTTCTTACTGCAATCCCAAATAGGGTTATAAAACCGATTAGCGAAGGTATGCTTAACTCCCCTCCTGTTAGAAAAACAGCATAAACACCACCAATAAGTGAAAGAGGAAGATTAACCATTACCATTATTGATTCACGTGCATTTCCAAAAGCCTGAAAGAGCATCATAAAAATTCCGAGTATTGCCACAATCCCGAAGATTGTAAGAATCTTTGATGCCCTCTGCTGGCTTTCGAACTGACCGCCGTATTCAATAAAGTAGTCTGAAGAAGGTAGTTTTACTTGGGATTCGATCTTCTGTTTGGCCTCAGTAATCACACTATTTAGGTCACGACCGGCAACGTTAAATTGAACCACTATACGGCGTTGAACCTGCTCGCGATTTATCGTGTATGGACGATTTTCGATATTTATATCTGCAACCTCACGAAGGGGGATCTTTGCCCCAGTAGGAGTGTCTATAAGAATATTTCGTAGAGAATCAATGTTATTACGTGACTCCTCACTGAGACGTATAAACAGGTCAAAAGTCCTCTGACCTTCTAATACCTGAGAGACAGCGGTGCCGTTTAGGGAGGTTTCGGTGATCTCCGCTAAATCCCCAACATTAAGTCCATATCTTGCGGCTTTTTCACGGTCATATTTAACTACAACCTGAGGAACATCAATCTGCTGCTCTAATTGTAAATCCTCAACGCCTTTTACAGTCTCTACAATCTCTCTTACCTGTTTGCCGAGGGTCCGTAATTTGTTTAGGTCAGGACCGTAGATTTTAATTGCTACCTGTGCGCGAATACCTGAGAGAACCTCGTCAAATCGGTGTGATATAAATTGGCCTATGTTTACTGCAACTCCGGGAATTTGCTTTAGATCGTTTCGTATTGACTCGATCAGTTCGTCAGCCGGGCGTTCCCCATACTCAATTGTGAGGTCGAATTCACTAAAGTTAGGCGGCTGAGCATCTTCATCTAACTCAGAGCGTCCTGCACGCTGTGCAACTGAAACTACCTCTGGATATTTAGATTTGTCTGTAAGATTTTTCCTAATTATTGATCCAAGACGCATTGATTCCTGTAGTGATGTTCCAGGAAGTGTGGTAAGTGCTATGATAAAATTTCCCTCTCGAAATTCAGGCAGGAATGACCGCCCAAAAAACGGCACCATCGCAATTGCACCAATGAGCAGAACAACGGAAATACCTATCACCAGATAAAAACGCCTTAGCGTCTGATGGAGAGCGCGCTCATAAATTCTTTTTAGAAACCGCACCAATCTACTTTCTTTTTCTATCTCATGCTCATGGCCTGGATTTCCCGAAGGAGAAAGAGCATCTTGCGGAGCAGCTGGTATTAATAAATCCTCACTTTGTTCTCTAGGCTCTCTCTCGTATTTACGTGTAAGAAGCAGATAACAAAGCACCGGGGTTGTGGTTACTGCCACAAATAACGAGCAAAGAACGCTGGCTACGAATGCAATACCAAGCGGGGTAAAAATCCTTCCTTCAAGACCGGAGAGTAAAAACACTGGGAAAAAAGCGATGATAATAATAAATGTGGCATAGACTATAGAGTTTCTGATCTCGGTTGAGCCTTTAAAGACAACGCTGAGCACGGGTTCAGGATGGCGCTGCGCTCGGTTAAGGCGGAGTCTCCTATATACGTTTTCAACATCTATGATTGCATCGTCAACTACTATACCCAGGGCAATGGCAAGTCCTCCCAGCGTCATCGAGTTAATACCGATACCAAAGGCTTTTAAAACCATTAGTCCCGCAAGAAGAGAGAGCGGCATGGCGAGAAGGCTTATAAAAGAGGCGCGGATGTTATAAAGAAATAAAAAGAGAATTATTGTAACTATGATTGCGCCCTGCCAGAGAGCGTCTTTTAAGTTTTTAATGGCGGACTCTATGAACCCTGCCTGTCTAAAAACGTGATAATCCATACGGACACCCGCTGGGAGCTTTTCTTTAATTTCCTCAAGGGCTTTTTCGACTTTGTACGTTGTGGTCAATGTGTCTGCGCCATAAGCCTTTGAAATCGTGCCGATAACAGCGGATTCATTCATGTAAGCTCCATCTCCACGCTTTATCTCCGGACCGAGATTAACTTGAGACAACTGGTTAAGAGTAATAGGCGTTCCATCATCACGAACGGATACTACAGTTCTCCTCAAATCGTCCAGGGAGGTAATTCGCCCGATACCTGTAATAGCAAATTCTGCTCCACCACGATATAGAAAAGCTCCCGGAACATTTATGTTTGATTTCTCTACCGCCTCTTTTACCTGAGCTAAAGTCACATCAAATGCCCTTAGCTTTAAAGGATCAACAAGAACCTGGTACTGCTTAACCTCCCCTCCGATTGAGACAACAGAGGCTATTCCTCCGATTGCAAGAATCCTCGGCCGGATTTGCCAGTCCGAGATCGTGCGAAGTTCCATCGGTGAAAGCCTGTCGCTTGATAAACTGTATTTGATGAGCCAGCCTACAGCAGACGTAACAGGAAGTAGTGCAGGTGGGTTTGTTCCTGGAGGAAACCGGCCCGCGACCGACTGGATACGCTCATTTACGAGCTGGCGTGCAGTATAGATGTTGGTGCCCCATTTAAAGACGATTACTATGGTGGAAAGACCAACGGAAGATGAGGAGCGTACCGCATCAACGCCGGGTGTGCCGTTTACGGCACTCTCTATTGGAAATGTGATCAGAGCTTCTACATCTTCAGGAGAAAGTCCAGGCGCTTCAGTTTGAACTACAACTTGAGGAGGGGCAAATTCAGGAAATACATCTACAGCCATCTGCCCCACAAGGTATATAGAAACGCCAAAGAAAATAATAGTAGCCACTACAATTAAAAACTTATTATTTAGCGACCATCTGATTATTGCATTAAACATCCATTAGTCTCCTCTATCTGCTGAATAACCATTTTGTGTAAATTTGCCGATTCCCATCCGTGACTACCTGATCTCCGGGATAGAGACCGTCTGTGATTTCAATGTAGCGGTCGTTGCTTACTCCTATAGCTACATCCTGTCGGAGGAATTGATTTCCATTTTTTACGAATACAAACTTTTCTGCGCCGTCATCAATAATTGCCTCAATAGGAACTGTTAAGACCTCCCTGCTATGCTCGACAATAAGAGCGACGTTGGCGAAAAGCTCAGGCTTGAGTAAGCCATCCTTGTTATCTACCGAAACCCAAAAGTGCAGAGTGCGCTTCATTGGGTCAAGCTCGCTTGCAACAAATGTCACCTTTCCTGTAAAAACCTTTTCCGGATAGGCATCTAGCCTTATACGTGCATCCTGGCCCAGTTTTACTTTAGAAACGTCGCTTTCAAACGCGTCTCCTTCCACTATCACCCTAGATAAATCTGCAATACGGAAAAGGGGGTTATTAGGCTCTACCGTGCTGTGGAGTGATACGTTTCTTTGCACGATGGTGCCGGAGAGTGGTGCTGTAATTGATACCAGGGGCGGAGGGTTACCAATTTGTCGGGGCAATATTGCAGCAAGCTTTTGCCCTTTTTTAACCCGGTCTCCCAGGTTCGCATTGATTTCCACAACGTGACCTTCAGCTCTCGAGGTTACCTCGGCAACCTTATTCGGTTCTGGCCTTACTATGCCGTTAATTAGCAGCACATCTTCGATTGGCCTTATATCGGCTTCAACTACTTTAAGACCTATGCTTTTTTGAGAAATCTCTGAGAGCTCTATACCGACACTACTGTCAGAAGAAGGAGAGGTTGAGCTCTTTTTCTCTTCACTACCTAATTGTTCCTCACCATGTCCGTGGACATGCCGTGAAAATGTTATTGTGAAAAGCAAAATAAAAATAATAGTAAATAATGAAACAAAAATTTTCTTTCTTTTTATTCTCATTTATTCTCATCCTCTTTTGTTTTATTAAAAGTGATTGTACTCGGGTAAGTCCCTGTAGCTATTTGAAGATCATTAAGCGCAATTTGATAATCACGAACTGTATTGATATAAGATGATTTAAGAGTGGCAAACTGCTGACGGGACTGAATGACATCCACGATACCCACAAGCCCACGCTTAAAGCCATCTTCAACCAGTTTCACATTGTCTTCCGCTGTTTTTAGGATTCCAGATCGGTAAGTTTCTAGTAGAGCCGACAGTGTTTTTGCCCTGGTCATAGCGTCATTTACCTCCTGACCTATCCGCAACTTTAAAGCCTCAACGCTTTCTTCCGCTCTTCTCTCACGGGCGCGCGTCTCAGCAATAAGACCCTGCTTTCGGTCGAAGAAAGGTAGGGGAACAGTCAGCTTAAAACCAATAAGGTTATCTAAATCAGTAATTTCCTCTTGCGGGATATCAAAAACTCCTCGATCACGCTCATAGAAAATCCCCGCTACTATATCCTCAAAGCGCAGAGCTTTAGCCAAACCTAAATCCGCCCTTGTAAGCTCAATATTAAGTTCTGCAAGTTTAAAATCTGGTCTTTTAGCGTATGCCGCTTCTACACTGTACTCGGCTAAATCTTTTGCAGTCTCATATTCGAGCTTTCCCTGTGGCAGAAAAGAAAATGTTGGCGGTTTGCCCAAAAGCCTATTTAATTCAAAAATCTTGCTTCTCCTTTGAGCTATTAGAACGTCTTTTTCCTGTCTTGCCTGTTGAAGTGCAATTGCTACGGCATTAAGATCTTTCTCTGAAGCTAATCCCTCTTTAATTCCCGCTTCTATTCCTTTGATTAGTTCGCTATTTAGGCCAATCAATGTATCTTGCAGTTTAATCTGCTCATCTATCGCTAGAAGCTCAAGAAAGGCACGGCGGACTTCCTTCACCAATATACGCTCCAGATCGGCAACGTCAGCAAAAGTTCTTTTAATGTCTACACGGGCTACTTTTTTTTGGGCACTTATTCGACCGCTTAAGGTAAACGGTTGAAAAATACCTGCAGAAAAAGCTCTCTCGCCTTCATTGGCAAAGAGAGAGTCGAAACTAAAATTGGATTCCAGAGCTGGATTGGGAAAAAGCCCTGCCTGTGTCAACCTCCCTCTGGCCTCTTCCACCTGTATTCGCGCTGCCCTTAGATCACGATTCTCCCGAAGTGCTATATCTACTGCCTGATCAATCGTTAAAATTTGAGTCGGTTCTTCTGAGTTTGAGACTGATATAGAAAAAACGATTAGAACTCCTGTAACAATTATAACAAGTGACGCGAATGGTGTTTTTCTCATTCAAGTTTTGCTCCTCCAGATTGTGCGTTTTTAATGCTTGTTTCCAAGGCGACAATAAATCTCCCTGAACTCAGCCCAGAGCTCTTGAAGCCTTTTGTTGGCGTCTTCCCACTGTTCCTCCAGTCCAGGCATTCCGCTTAGTTTTTGTCTCTTTGCTTCATAGAAGTTAATCTTCCATCTAATCCCAATTAACCTTTTCTCCAAGTCCTGTTTTCCTATTTTCATATGTTTCTCAGTTATATAAATCCCTGGCTTACGTTCGAGCACTGTACCGAGAATAACCCATTGATTCCTTTATATAGCATTTGTAACCACCTCTTTGATTTTATAAAATCGTTTTTAAAGTCATTTATAGAACGGCAACTTATATGCCAGAGGAACCTTAATTTTCTAGAGAGTTATAATTCATCGTAATAAAAAGAGTTTTTTATGATTTGATACTCATTAGAAACATAGATCGAGCTATTTAGCATGTTGATTTTTCAACGTTTAGTGTTGAATTTCCAACAATTGGACGTTTGAAGAGATTTTTTTCAATAGGTGTGTAAAAATCATTCAGGCGGCCTTCCTTTTTTGGTTAACTTTTACATCTTCTACCGTTTGAATAGATTAAACAGATAGTAGTGCACTATATAAGCTCGGTGAGTAAGTTACTTTCTCCCGAAGCGTGTAAAAATGCACTCTTAAGCTTCGGGAGTCTTATTCCACCCACCTAAGAATTTTCCTCGGATCCACTAAATGCTAAAAGGCAAACTAGCTTATGAGCCTACCCTTAATCTCTTTCTACTAGATACACCCTAAGCTCAGTTTTGTCGTTTTCTGGTATATTAACTTTTCCCTCGTATGAGTTATACCCTACTGTGGCGATCTTAATATTATGAGACCCTGCTGGTAAACCAATTACACCGTTTTCAATCTGTTTTGCCGTCCCCAAGTATTTTCCATCAATGTATACAAGGGCACTATCGGGTGCAGCTTTTAACATTAAAAGCCCAGCGGACTCCTGATGATAAACCGTCGGGAAATATCTATAAGACGGAGGAGTAAAAAACTCCCTCGAAGATCCAGGAACAGACTTAAACTCCCCGCTTACGACCGACACAGAGCCCGGAGCAACGTAAACAGTATTTGAGGAACTTGACCCGCCGTACCTAAACTCTACAATATGGCTTCCTGAAGGAACTGAAACCCTTGCAGGTCCCTTGAAGTCCCTAGCTAGACCGATAAACCTGCCGTCCACATATATTTCTACATCTCCTGGTGTTACATAAATTTCAAGGTCGCCGTAAGACTGAGCAGCAGATGGATAATAATCATAAGGATAGATATAATAAGGATAAGAGTAGTATGGATATATTGCGAATGGGAATACAGCTCCAAAGCCGACTCCGAGGAAAAAGCTAGAGGAAAAGTGTCCATGGTGATGATGACCGTGATCAAAATGGTCAAAATGGCCGTGACCACCAAATCTATGTCCACCGAATCCACCGTGACCTCCACCATGTCCACTTCGGGCATATAAAGGCCAAGGCATCAGAAGCATAAATATGAATATTATGATTGTCGGGTTTAGTTTCCTTACCACACCCCTTCACCTCCCCATATTCTTTAAGTAACTAACAAAATCTATAAAAATAATTACTACTCAATCCAATGTCCAGGAATCCATTTTCCTTGTAAATCAGTGTCCATGATGATGCCCGTGATCAAAGTGTCCGAAATGTCCATGACCAAAATGGCCGTTATGAAATCCTCCATGGCCAAATCCACCATGACCGCCGGATCCATGGTGACCAAACCCACCTTGCCCCAATGTCCTCCACGGGCGTACAAAGGTAAAGGTATCAAAAGCATTAATGTGAACATTATGATTATCAGGTTTAATCTTCTTAACATGTTCGCTCACCTCTTCTCTACATAAACTACAAAAATTCTACATGGTTTCTACTCAATCCAACGGCCAGGAATCCAACGACCTTGGGAATCATAATGTCCATATACCCATATAGCCTGTGGAGAGGGTGGCGCTGGAATATTCTCTCTCTTGGGGGTTAAAGGTCTAGCGCATCCATAAAGAATAATGAAGGCCAAAAGTATTAGAATTGAGATCTTCTTTTTCATTCCTCCCCATTCCCCAAGTTAAAGGTTTTGTGTCCTTTAACTTAAATTTTATTTGATTTCTATGTTAACGAATCACCCATATGTGTAAGACTCTATGAATGCCCCTATAATATAAATTATGCAACCCTCATGCCATTAGCGGAGATCATTCAAATTTCTTAAGTATATTTAGAGGCACACAGTCGGTTTCTTAAAGTAGAAAAAATTTTGTTTCGTTACTTCCAATTAGTGCTAGTCATCATAAATATAACTATAATTTGAAATTTAATCTTAAATAAATATCAGATTATTTCTTAGAGAGTATTTCTAATACTCGTTGGTTTTTCAACAGCTAGTGTTGAATTTTAAACAGTTGGACAGTCTTTAACAAAGCTACAGCTACTCTAATAATAAACAACTTAAAGTACTTTTCTCAGTTCTAAGTTAATGGCACAGTTATTGCACAAACTTTTAAAAGCTATGATAGAAAGAAATCATTTGTTTTCAACCAAGTTGAATAGCTCATTTAATATAGCCGTAAAAAGTGTCAAAAAGGTTTTACGGGAATCTGGGTTTGAAGTCATATCCGAAATTAACTTCTCCAACCTTATTGAAGACCGACTAGGGATAAAGGTAAAAAAATATCACATCCTTGAAATTTCGAACCCCTTCATGGCTTACCAATCCTTACTAACAGACCTTAAGGCGGGTTTATTTGTTCCTTTTCGTATAGTTATCTTTGAGGATTATGACGGAAACACAAATGTATCACTGATTAACCCAGAGGGAACGGCTGGTTTTACCGAAAATATGGTTTTTAAGCTAGTCGCCGCTGAAGCATCCGAAAAGTTAAAAAAGGCTATTGGAAGCCTTGAGAAACACACATAGCTTCGAAACACATAAGAGTTTAGAATCTTCAGTTAAAAGTTTATAATAATAACAGAATGGTTCGAAGCACTATTTTCAAGATCGCTCTTATTATATCCTTAGGTACAGTTATTACTCTTCTACATTTCAGCACTAGCGAACAGGAAGTTGAACTGCACGGTTTATACCAACATCTCTACTATTTCCCGATAATACTTGCTGGTTTTTGGTACGAAATAAAAGGTGGAATTCTTGCATCATTGGGTATAACTGGTTGTTACATTTTCTACTATTTCTACTATGGTAGACATCCAGTGCATGAATTTAATCTCTATTCCGAGATGGTTATTTACAATATTGTCGGAATCGTAACGGGGTTTTTATCTCTTATGGAAAAAAAGCAAAGAGAAAAATCTGAGAAGACTGCGGAAGACCTTAGTCGCGCCTACCAAAAATTACAGACAACGTTCGAGCAGCTCAAGCAGGCCGACAGATTAGCCGCCTTAGGAGAACTTTCAGCAGGGCTTGCTCATGAGATTAGAAACCCACTTAGTTCCATTAAGGGAGCAGTAGATATATTGGAAAACGAGATAAACAACGAAAATCCGAAGTATGAATTTGTTAATATTATAAAAGAAGAACTGGGAAGGCTAAATAGGCTTGTATCCGAATTTGTTAGCTTCGCAAGACCACCGGAGCCGGAGTTTAGAGATGCTAATCTAAACGAAATCGTTGATTCGGTAGTTCTGCTGACTTTCAAGAGAGCGGAACAGCAAAAGGTTAAAGTTATCTCTGAACTTAATCGAGAACTTCCGAATGTCTTAGTGGACTCAGAGCAAATAAAACAGGTTCTTCTAAACATCGTAATCAACGGGATCCAGTCAATGCCCCATGGAGGGAAACTGTTCCTTAAAACCGATGAGAGCAACGGTAGCGTAGAGATTTCAGTGAAGGATGAAGGTATCGGGATTGAGAGCGATAAGCTTTCCAGGATCTTCGATCCATTTTTTACGACAAAGGATAACGGTACAGGCTTGGGACTGTCCATTTCTTATCAGTTAATTAAAAAACATGGTGGAGACATCACTGTTAGCCTGAACCCTGATCGTGGTTTAACATTTACTGTAAAAATTCCCCGAAGGCATCAATGAAAGGTAAAAGTATTTTACTCATAGACGACGATAAGAGTTTACGAAGGGTACTCGAATACCAATTGGCGGAGGAAGGTTACAAGGTATTTACAGCGGATAGCGGCATTACCGGACTGGACATTTTTCAGGAAAATGAAGTTGATCTGATTATCACTGACATACGGATGCCTGAAATGGATGGTATGGAACTTCTTAAAAGAATAAAAGCCATCTCTTCCGATTCAATGGTAATTTTAATAACTGCCTATGGGTCAATTCCATCAGCGGTAGAAGCTATGCGTCTTGGAGCATCTGACTACATTACTAAACCCTTTGATAAAAATGAGTTGAAGATCAAGGTAGAAAAATGCCTTAGGATAAAGGAAATTGTGGCAGAAAATAAGTACCTTCGGGAATTTTTATCGGAGTCATTCAAGTTTGATAATATGATTGGAAGCTCAAAAACAATAAGAGAAGTCTACGACATTGCTGGTCACGTTGCTAAAACCAATTCCACTATTTTAATTCAAGGTGAGAGCGGAACAGGAAAAGAACTTTTGGCGAAGGCTATTCACTTTAACAGTCCGCGATGTGAAAAACCTTTTGTGGTCGTGAATTGTGGGGCAATTCCTGAAAACCTACTGGAATCGGAACTATTTGGTTATAAACGCGGAGCTTTTACGGGAGCGCAAGCAGATAAAATAGGCAAATTTGAGGCGGCAGATGGAGGCACTATCTTTCTCGACGAAGTTAGCGAGTTACATCCGCACCTACAAGTCAAGATGCTAAGAGTGCTTCAAGATATGGAGATTGATAAAATTGGAGATGTAAAGCCTTTAAAAGTTGATGTCAGAGTTATAGCCGCTTCAAACAGAAACCTCAAACAACTTGTAGATGAGAAATTATTCAGAGAAGATCTTTACTACCGCCTTAGCATCATCCCAATAACTTTACCTCCTCTAAGAGAAAGGAAAGAAGATATTCCACTCCTAGCCAATCATTTTCTCAATAAGTTTACAAACCAGTTTGGCAAGGCTGGACTAAAATTCGATAAAGATATATTCAAAGTCTTTAATCGCTACCATTGGCCAGGAAATATTAGACAACTCGAAAATCTGATTCATAGATTAGTGCTTCTCTGTCATGGAGACACTATTACCGTGCAGGACTTACCAGAAGAAATACTCATAGAGCAGAATCCTCAGGCAGAGAATTTTACATTTCCCATTCCCGAAGAGGGAATTGATCTAGAAAAGGTGGAAAAGGAACTAATTCTTCAAGCCTTAAAAAAGAAGAACTGGAATCAGACGCAAGCAGCAAAATTACTCAATATTTCACGGAACTCGCTAATATACAACATGCAGAAGTATGGGATTACAAAAGAAAGTTCCGAAAAGGAAATCAGCTAAGATCTCCAAATTATAGAGTTATAAAATACTTTTTTGAGCGAATTACAATATGCTTTTACCATTTAAATTTTACCTATCTTGACGTTTAATGAAACAACGGTTAATTTATTTTGAAATTTAAGTGTCCAACAATTAAATTGGAATGACAGAGCTGACAACGAAGAATAGTATCCAGAGAAAGTTGCTTTTATCTCTAACCATGTTTCTAGCCTTTTTCCTATCCTCGACAGTTTGTGAAAACCCATACTTATCTAACTATTATCATAAAGATTGCCTTTCCTATAAACATTGTCTTTTTTCTCAAGCTGATAATTCCAAGCAAAATTCTTCTACAAAACTGCCCTTACCAGTCAGCCATTGTCACATAAATAGTTCTTGTGTTCATAGTTTTACTAGATCTGAAAGTTCAAAGCCTTTAATCAAAACGGATATCCCGGTTTTAACAATATCCTCCGGTTACTCTATACCAGAAAGCAATCTAATAAAATCCATCTTTAACCCTCCGAGATTCATAATTTAACCTCCAAATACCTCATAGCACTCTGCTTGAGGTCCACTATTAATCCATACTGCTCTACAAAAACAGTTTAAGGAGGTTAAGAGAGTGTGCGTTAAAAACATAGCGTTCTTTCTTTGTCTTATCTCTATTAGTACGACTCTAAAAGGTTTTGAGGTTTTTGCTGAGGGAAATCAAGTCCAAAGGAAATATAAGCTTGATGAACTAATAAAATTAGCCATTGAGAAGAACCCGTCTGTACCTTCAGCGATCTCCAGCATTGATATTGCTAAAGGAGAGCTTAGAGCAGCAAAGGCTTACCCAAACCCGGAGGTAGACTTCGCTTTAGCGAGGGGCAAATCGCGTGAGGACAATAGTTCTGGGGCAGAATACAGCATATCAGTAATACAACCAATTGAATGGCCTCTAAAGCGTCTCTATAGAAGAAAGGCTGCCGAGGAAAAAGTAAAGGTTACCGAATTTGAGAAAGAGGCTGTAAGAATAGAGCTTGTTGCTATTACTAAGCAACTTTACTTTGCGACTTTACTTGCCAAAAAAGATGTAGAGATTGCGAGGCAAAATCTAGATACCAGTAAAACCCTTCTCTCCATAATTGAGCGTAGGGTTGAGCTTGGCGAGTCAAGAGAGCTGGATTTTATTAAATCCAGGGTCGAGACCTTAAAGTTCGAGAGAGAGCTAATTCGTGCCGAGACGAATTTAAGCGCGATAAAGGCGATTTTAGACAGATTTCTTGGTAATTCTTTAGAAAAGGATTTTGACGTAGACGGTGAACTTACACCCCCTTCCACTATATCCGGATTAGAACAAGTAGCCGAGAAGGTTGCCGATTTTAATCCTCAATTAAAAGCCCAAACGGTCGAAGTCAAGCGCGCCGGGTTCTCGCTACTAGAGCAAAAACATCTGATTGTTCCCGATATTTTCCTTCAGGGTTTTTACGATAGGGAAATTGACAAAACCGCTCTAGGAGGCGGAATCGGTATAACCATCCCATTCTGGTATCAAAATCAGGGCGGAATTCAAAGTGCCAGGGCTGAAGAACGCAAGGCTTCTTTTGACCTGAAACTCCTTGAGATTGAAATCGGGAACCGCCTCGAAGATGAATACAAAAATTATAAGGTGGCATTTGAACAGTCAAAGATATATTCGACCGAGCTATTAGGCCGGACAAAGCGGTCACTTGAGATAGCACAGTTTAGCTACGAACAAGGCGAGATAGGGCTTTTAGACGTTCTCGACGCCTTGAGAACCTATCGTGACACCCTCAGGGAATACTATCAAGTCCTTTTTGAGTTTTATATGGCGGAAATCTCATTAGAGAAGATTGCGGGAGGTGAGATATGACGGCAGTGAAAAAACTAATTTTAATTACCTTAGCTTCAGCATCATTGATCTCCTTAGTCTCATGTGGTGGAGAAGGGGAGGCTGATAATAAAAAAGAGGTGCACGATGAGACACACTCAAACCAGATTAAGCTCGACCCTAAATCAATGCAGTCAGCAAATCTACAAATCGAAGAGGTCTCATTAAAGTCTCTTAAGAGCATACTGCAAGCGCCGGGGAAAATCCAGTTTAATGAAAACAAACTTGCCCACGTGGGCTCCCGTGTTCCTGGAAAAATCGATGAGGTTATAGCTAATCTCGGAGACAAAGTGAAAGAAGGCGACAGACTCGCTGTGATAGACAGCACGGAGTTAGGAACTGCACAATCGGAATATCTCAAGGCTAAAGCAAATCTTCTTGCAGAGGAAAAATCCTATCAAAGAGCAAAGAAACTCCTTGAAGGGAAGGCCATATCCCTTGGAGAGTATCAAAAGCGTGAAGCCGAATACCTAAATGCAAGAGCAGAGTTCAAGGCGGCCGAAGACAGGCTTCACCTTTTGGGATTGAGTGAAGAAGAGGTAAAGCGTATTGGGAGTGAGCATATAATCAAGTCCAAGGTTGCAGTCAGAGCTCCATTTTCCGGAACGGTGGTAGAGAGGCACGCTACTCTTGGTGAAATCATTGAACCAGCCACAAATCTATTTACTGTTGCAGACCTGTCAACGCTCTGGGCCATAGCCGACGTTCCCGAAAAGGATATTCCTCAGGTTAAAACCGGACTTCCTGTAGAGGTAAAGGTCTCTCCATATCCTGCCGATGTATTTAAAGGCATCGTTACATATATAGGAGACCAGATTGACCCTTCCACACGTACTGTAAGGGTTCGTACGGAGGTCGATAATTCCTTGGGAAAACTTAAGCCTGAGATGTTTGCTACGGTTTTCATAATCACGGATGTTGTTTCGGATGTTCTGGCGATTCCAGGAGAAGCTGTTCAGACGGATGGGAATAAAAAAATCGTATTTATTGATAAAGGCAATGGGGGATTTGAGAAAAGAGAGGTCTCACTTGGAAGGCAGGTTGATAGCTTCTATCAGGTTATAGACGGGATTAAACCGGGTGAAAAGATAGTTACGAAAGGGAGTTTTCTGCTCAAATCCGAAGCTCAGAAGGGTGAGTTGGGGGAGGAATAATAAGATGATAGATAAAATTATAACGTTCGCCCTTGAGCAGAGATTCTTAGTTATTGTTTTTACCGTTCTCATCATAGGCCTAGGTATTTATTCAGCCAAGAAGCTTCCCATCGATGCTTTTCCTGACGTTACAAATATTCAGGTTCAGATAATAACCCAGGCCGAAGGGATGGCGCCAACCGAGGTTGAGAGACTGGTCAGTTTTCCTATTGAAGTAACCATGACCGGGCTGCCAAAAGTGACGGAGGTGAGGTCGCTTTCAAAGATTGGGCTTTCCGTGGTTACGGTAGTGTTTGAGGATGATGTAGATATCTACTTTGCAAGACAGCTCGTATTTGAGAGGCTTCAGGGGGCAGAAGAGAACCTGCCTCCGGGGATTGACCCAGAGATGGGGCCCATATCAACCGGTCTTGGAGAGATTTACCAGTACGTTGTTGAGGGCGATGGCTACAGTCCTATGGAGCTTAGAACCATTCAGGACTGGGTTATAAGACCGATTCTACGTACAGTACCCGGTGTAACCGATGTAAACAGCTTTGGCGGTTTTGTAAAGCAGTATCACGTTCTCATCAATCCCCAGAAGCTTATAAGCCATAACCTCACACTCCGGGAGGTTTTTGAGGCGGTGGAGAAAAACAACGCCAATGCCGGAGGAAATTTTATAGAACATAACTCGGAGCAGTATATAGTCCGCGGGCTCGGTCTAATTAAAAGCACCGATGATTTAAAAAACATAATCATCACATCGCACGATGGGACTCCGATATACGTGAAAGATGTAGCCGATGTAACAGTCGGTCCGGAAATAAGGCAAGGAGCAGTTACCAAGGACGGCAAGGGTGAGGTAGTAATCGGTATTACATTGATGCTTAAAGGGGCTAGTGGAAGAGAAGTAGTAACTAAGGTAAAGGAAAAAGTAGAGGAGATTCAAAAGTCGCTTCCTCCGGGTGTAAGTATCAAGCCCTTTTACGACAGAACCGATTTGGTAAAAAGAGCGATTAGGACCGTTACAAAAGCACTCGAAGAAGGAGCGATTTTCATTTTCCTTGTTCTCCTTCTCTTTTTAGGAAACTTCCGGTCCGCTCTTATTGTCGGAGCAGTCTTGCCCCTTTCCGCCCTTTTTACATTCATCATGATGGGATGGTTCAAACTTTCCGCAAACCTTATGTCTCTAGGAGGGCTTGCCATAGGGATCGGAATGCTCGTTGACGGCGCAGTAGTGATGGTAGAGAACATCTATCGCCATTTGGAAGAAAACCCGGAAGCTAGAGAAAACACAGTACATACGGTGATGGAAGCCGCTAAAGAGGTTGGAAGACCTATCGTCTTTGGAATCTCAATAATCATAGTGGTATTTCTGCCACTTTTTACACTACAGGGAGTCGAAGGAAAGATGTTCTCCCCCATGGCTTTTACGGTCAGTTTCGCGCTTCTTGGCTCACTGATTTTTTCTTTAACGGTAATACCGATACTCTGCACATTCTTTCTCGGAGGTGGACATTCTCGCTTAGCTAATATCAAGGTGTTTGATAAATTGGGCAAATTATTTGAATCGCTATCAAGCAGGATTCTATCCTCCGTCAAAAGTTTCTATATACCCATCCTAAGAAAAGCCCTTGGTCGTAGAAAGCTCGTAGTTGGCGGAGCAGTGGCAGCGCTTATACTAAGCCTTTCCCTGTTCCCATTTATCGGGACGGAGTTTTTACCGCAACTGGATGAGGGCTCAATCGCTATACAAGCATTCCGTCTGCCGAGTATTTCACTTACAGAGTCCCTAGAGGTTTCCAGGCAAATTGAAAGGACACTTATGAAATTTCCGGAGGTCGAAACGGTGGTATCTAAAACCGGCCGCGCTGAGATAGCTTCAGACCCGATGGGTGTGGAGGTAAGTGATATTTTGGTAAACCTAAAACCGAGGAGTGAATGGAAGACAACTGACAGTAAAGAGGAACTGGTTGAGAAGATGAGAGAGGAACTCACTTTAATTCCGGGTGTAGTTTATAGCTTCTCTCAGCCTATAGCCCTCAGGGTGGATGAGCTTATCTCAGGCGTAAAAGCCCAGATTGCTATAAAACTCTTTGGCGAGGATATGGATGTCTTGAAAAACAAGGCTGATGAAATCAGGGAAGTAGTCTCGAAAATTAAAGGGGTTGAGGACTTAAACGTTGAGCGTGTTTCTGGACTTCAATACCTACAGATAGATATAGACAGGTCTCAAATAGCCAGATACGGAATCAACGTCTCAGACATTCAGGAGATTGTCGAGACTGCAATAGGCGGCAAGGTTGCAACCGAGGTATTCGAGGGACAAAAGAGGTTTGGAGTTTTAGTTAGATTTCCCGAGGATGTGAGAAAAGACGTAAACACTATCAAGAATATCCTCGTAAGCGCTCCAAACGGCGCTCGCATTCCTCTTGGGCAACTGGCCAGAGTATATCTCGAAGAAGGTCCATCTCAAATAAGCAGGGAGAACGGACAGCGAAGAATAGTGATTGAATGCAACGTTCAGGGAAGAGACATCGGAGGTTTTGTTGCCGAGGCTCAAAAGAAGATAGCCGCTCAAGTACAGCTTCCGCCGGGATATTTCATTGATTGGGGAGGACAGTTTGAGAACCAGCAGAGGGCTATGGCAAGGCTCTATATCGTAGTGCCTCTGGCGATTTTACTTATATTCTTATTACTCTTTAGCACATTTAATTCTCTTAAGAACGCTCTTCTCATCATAATGAACATTCCCTTTGCCATTATCGGCGGGATACTAGCTCTTTTCATCTCCGGGCTTTATTTAAGCGTCTCCGCCTCAGTCGGATTCATAGCCCTCTTTGGAGTAGCGGTACTGAACGGTGTTGTGATGGTCTCTTATTTTAACCAGTTGAGACGCGAGGGGGTTCCGCTTGAAGAAGCCATTATTCGAGGCGCGGAACTCAGACTGAGACCCGTCCTCATGACCGCTCTCGTTGCAAGCTTGGGACTTATTCCCATGCTTCTGGCTATAGCCCCCGGCTCGGAGATACAAAAGCCGCTTGCCACAGTAGTTATCGGCGGACTTATTTCCTCTACCATTTTAACCCTGATTGTTCTTCCTACAATCTATGGCTGGTTTGAGAAAAAAGAAGTGGAGTTTTAAGAGTTGGAAAAGGATTCAGGAGATTTATTTGCCATGGAGAACACTGAGAAGCACAGACAAAAATTAAAAAATCCTCTGTGAACTCTGTGGCTATCATGAAAAATGACAAAAGATGGAGGGGTAACATGAAAGAAATAAAAGCATTTATTCAGCCATTCATGCTCGGCAAAGTTACCAAGGCTCTTGAAGGGATACCCGAGTTCCCAGGAATGAGTGTGTCTGATGTGAAAGGATTTGGAAGAGGGAAGATGGAAAGAAAGGTTAGGATAGTTGAGTTTGTTCCTAAAGTTAAGATCGAGATAATAGCAAAAGATGAGATGGTGGACATAATCGTAGAAACCATACAAAAGTACGCTCATACGGGAAATATGGGAGATGGAAAGATTTTTGTATCGAATGTGGAAAGGGCTGTAAGGATACGGTCGGGAGAGAAGGATGAAGAAGCAATATGGTCGCCTTTAAAGGACGAATAAGAGAGGGATCTACCTGTTGGGATGTGAGGAAAGGTGATGAAGAAAGTATTAACAATCCTTGGAGCGATTTTTATTTGCCTCATCGTTGCAGGAGTTATATTTTTCTCTGGGATTTATTACTATGCCAGCAGGCTAGATAGGGAAGCTAAAGCATATGTAGATGAAGTAGTTCCCATTATCGTTACATCATGGAATACCAAGGAATTAATTAACCGTGCAAGCCCGGAGTTCTTCAGGTTGTACCCGCCAAGAAGGTAGAACTGCTATTCAATACACTTTCAAACAAAATAGGGCAATTAAAAGAGTATAAGGGGGCAAGAGGTAAGGTAAAAATCAAAATTTCACCAAGAGGCAAACCCATCATAATAGCCGACTATCTGGTCGATGCGGTTTTTGAGAAGGCCCCTGCCAAAATCCAGATCGAGATGATTAGGTCTAACGATACATGGGAGATTTTAGGGTTTCTTGTAAAATTAAAAGTGAAGGTTTAACAACAATGAAGAAGCTCGCAGAAGCAGGAAAAATGATTTTTAAGCCTAAAGGAGGGTAATATGGGAATAGCTAAATCTCTATTCTACTTCTTTCTAGCTGGATTATGCGAGATAGGAGGAGGTTATCTTGTGTGGCTCTGGTTAAGAGAGGGTAAAAGCATATGGTTTGCTTTCTTTGGAGCAATGGTACTAATTCTCTATGGAGTCATTCCCACACTACAACCAGCACATTTTGGAAGGGTTTATGCGGCTTATGGTGGTATTTTCATCGTTCTTGCCATTCTCTGGGGCTGGCAAATCGATCACATAACTCCAGATAAGTTTGACCTAATAGGAGGGGCTATCTCTCTGGCCGGTGTCTTTGTCATTATGTATTGGCCAAGAGGCTGATAGCCTTGGAGAGGATCCTGTGTGATATTACCCAAAGGAGGAATATTGATTGAAAAATAAAGAGGAAATCTTCGAAGGAAAATGGTATGCACATCCTCCCCTACGTAATGCCTTAATCGCCGGTTTTATTACAGGGATAGCATTTGCCCTAGCACATATCGATATGGTAATTCCCCGATTCGTTGAAATCGCCCTATACGTTATTGCTATTCTTTTAGGCGGCTATCACTGGGGACGAGAAGGAATCGAGGAACTAATCGGAGAAAAGAAGATCGGAATCGAGATACTCATGATGGGTGCTACAGTAGGGTCGGCGATATTAGAGATGTGGGACGAAGCCGCTTTTTTGGTCTTTCTCTACGGTTCGGCTGAGGGATTGGAGGAATACACATTCGCAAGAACAAGGGCCTCCATAAAGAAGCTCCTTGACCTTGCTCCCAAAGAGGCAAGGGTTATAAGAAACGGAAGAGAGATAACGACACCCGCAGAGGAATTGGTTTTAGGGGATATATTCATCGTCAGACCCGGAGAGTCCATTCCAACAGACGGCATTATTGTAAAAGGGAGTTCCAGTGTTAATGAGGCTCCTATCACTGGAGAATCTATACCTGTTGAAAAAAAAGAAGGGATGAAGGTATTTGCCGCCACTATCAATCAGGAAGGAGTACTGGAGATCAAGACCACTGCAACCTTTAAAGATAACACCCTCGCTAAGATGGTACACCTTGTCGAAGAGGCACAGGAACAAAAGAGTAAGACCCAGCTCTTCATTGAAGCGTTTGGAAGTAGATATTCCCCATTGGTTCTCTTGTGTTCACTGCTTCTCGCCTTTATCCCTCCCCTTTTTGGATCCTCTCTTGCCGAATGGGCAACAAGGGCAGTGGTACTATTAGTCGCTGCCGCACCTTGCGCTCTGGTGATGTCCACGCCTGTTGCTATAGCCGCAGGTATCGGGATTGCAGGTAGATCCGGTGTGTTGATTAAGGGTGGAATACATCTTGAGAACTTAGGGAAAATTAAGGCGATTGCCTTTGATAAGACCGGAACCCTCACCAAAGGTAAACCCGTTGTAACTGATGTTTTGCCTCTAAATGGAGACGAATACAAAGTAATGGCCTTGGCTTATGGTGTTGAAAGGTTTTCAGAGCACCCCCTGGCACAAGCGATTGTGAGAAGGGCAGAGGAATTACATATTCAATCCAGTGAGGCAACTCAATTCAGTGCACTCGTTGGCTCCGGGGCAAAGGCGAAGATCGGAAACGAAACGGTTTATGTCGGCAGACCGGAGCTATTCGAAGAATTAGGCCTTGATATCCGTTCTATTGCGGATATTTGGAGGCTCACAGAAGAGGGTAAGACAGTGATTCTTGTAGGAATGGAAGAGAAGGTCTCTGGGATTATTGCAGTTAGGGATGAAATCAGACCTCAGGCAAAAGAGGTTATAGATCAGCTTCATGGGATGGGAGTCAAAGTCGTAATGCTTACTGGCGATAACGAAACAACTGCCAAAGCGATCGCAAAAGAACTAGGTATAGATGAGGTGAAAGCAAATCTAAAACCAGAAGATAAAATAAGGGCAATAGAAGAACTGGAGAAGAGATATGGCGCTGTTGCCATGGTTGGCGATGGCATAAATGACGCTCCTGCCCTAGCAAGAGCTACAGTGGGAATCGCTATGGGGGTAGCAGGAACAGATGCGGCTATAGAAGCCGCCGACACAGCCCTTATGGCCGACGATCTTACAAAGGTAGTGTATGCGATAAACCTTGGAAAGAGAGCTAGAGGTATAAGCACTCAGAACATCGTCTTTTCGATTCTCATACTTGCAGTCCTTATTCCCTCCGCGCTTATTGGCATCATGACGGTTGCAATCGCGGTTTTCTTTCATGAGATCTCCGAACTCTTAGCTGTTGCCAATGGACTGCGTGTTGCACGGGAATAGATGTAAAAAAAAGAACGGTAGCGGGTTCTTTTAAATACTGAGTTATTCTTATGATAGCCACGGATTTCAAAGGAGGTAATAACCATGATGGGAAATTGGACAATGGATGGAGGAATGGGACAAAACCCTAGTGGTCTAATCCCTTTTTCTCTTAATTTATATCGAGTTTACCATTTTTGAGATAGCTTCTAGGAGAATCGGAAGTAAGGCAGATAGGAAGATAATGCAGATTGAGACATTAAAAAAACAATAAGAATCTGGACTAGAAGAGAAAAGGAGTCAGATATAACCTTAAGAACCCCACTCCTCCATCAATCTCAAGAACTCGTGGAAGAGATAGGACGAGTCATGCGGGCCGGGGGAGGCTTCGGGATGGTATTGAACGGAAAAGAGCGGGTATTCCCTGTGCCTAAGCCCCTCGACCGTATTGTCGTTTAGATTTATGTGTGTTATCTCGACACCGCTTCCCAGGGAATCGGGGTCCACCGCAAATCCGTGGTTCTGGGAGGTGATCTCAACCCTACCTGTAAGGAGGTTCTTCACGGGCTGGTTTGCCCCTCTATGCCCAAACTTTAACTTGTATGTCCTTCCTCCAAGGGCCCAACCGATGATCTGATGTCCAAGACAGATCCCAAAGATCGGCTTCTTCCCTATAAGAGCCCTCACGCTCTCTATAGCATAAGAAACAGCAGCCGGATCCCCCGGGCCGTTTGATAACACTATCCCATTCGGATTCATGGAGAGGACCTCGTGTGGAGGGGTACGAGAGGGAACGACCCACACCTCGCATCCGGTATCGACTAGTCTTCTCAGTATATTCCGTTTTATCCCAAAGTCATAGGCAACGACCCTGAGGCTTCTTTCGGACTCACGCCGTCTATCATAAATCGGTCTCCAGGGTCCGCTTCCGCCATTCCATATATAGGGCTCAGAACAGCTTACCTCCGTTACAAGATCCACACCCACTATGGAAGGGGACAAACGCACCTTCCTAAGCAGGCTCTCACCGTCCAGATCAACGGTGGATATGACGCCTCTCTGCGCTCCATGTGTACGAATCCTCTTTGTAAGCTCCCTCGTATCTATTCCTTCAATCCCAACCACCCCGTATCTCGAGAGATAACCGCCAAGATTCTCACAGGACCGCCAGTTGCTAGGGCTCTCCCAATACTCACCCACAACGAAGCCCCTTACAAACGGCCTTCTCGACTCCACATCCTCAGGGTTTATCCCATAGTTTCCTATCTCCGGATAAGTCATGATTACTATCTGGCCGTTATAAGACGGATCGGTAAGTATCTCCTGGTAACCGGTGATAGAGGTGTTAAACACCACCTCACCGTAGACCTCCCCCTCGGCTCCAAACCCCCTTCCTTCAAAAACCGTCCCATCCTCTAGAACAAGAAGCGCTTCTCTCATCAGGCTCGATGTGAAAATACACTCTAAAGGAATCGTTGTCAAATCCTCATATTCGCCTTGACAAAAATTGTCCCATATGGTCGCAAATTGACGGGAATCAGGATCCTTTCTATATATAAGCCACCGTAAGTATTCTATAAATTTATGGCACAGAAGTTGTACCTTCATCTACGGTACATCAAAAACGGCTTGAAAAAAGAGCGAATTAGTATTATGATGGGGTATGTAAATTGAATAAGGCTAACTCCGGTTATCTGGAAAAGGACGTCTATGAATCAAAAGAGGCCTTAACGACAAAAGTGAAGGATAAGGAAAGGATACTAATAGTAGACGATGATGAAGCCATAAGGAACCTGTTTAAAGAAACCCTCGAAGAATTAGGATACAGGTGTGAAAGCGTAGAGAATGGACTCGAATGCCTGCAAAAGGTATATGAAGGCAACAGTTACGACATCGTGCTCCTAGATGTTCATATGCCCAGGCTAAACGGGATTGAAACCCTTAGGAAGCTTAAAATCCATTCCCCCGATATCTCGATAATAATAGTTTCGGCGTCGAGAGAGATCGAAAACGTAAGGGTGGCCCTAAAGGAAGGCGCTTATGACTATATATTTAAGCCGTTTAACGTCCAAGAGATCGAGACCGTAATAAGGCGTGCCGTTGAAAGGGCCAAGCTTATAAAGGAAAACAGGGATTACCAGCAAAACCTTGAGAAAAAGGTGGTTGAGCAGACAAAGGAGTTGGTCGGTCTATACGCCAATACCCTTGAGGCCCTGGTACTGGCACTCGATTTAAGGGAGCACGAAACGGGTTATCATTCCTACAGGGTAACGGAATACGCCCTTACACTCGCAAGATGCCTAGAGCCGTCCAGTTTGGATCTATCCGCCTTAGCAAAGGGAGCGCTTCTCCACGATATAGGGAAGATAGGAGTTCCAGACAACATCCTACTCAAACCCGAGGAACTAACCGAAGAGGAATGGCAGATAATGAAGAAGCATCCGATCTTTGGATACAAGCTTTTAAAGAAGATCCACTTTCTTGAAGAGGCATCGGAGATAGTACTCAACCACCATGAACGCTACGACGGGCAGGGATACCCACAGGGGATTTCCGGTGATGATATTCCAGTTGGAGCAAGGATATTTTCCATTGTAGATGCCCTAGATGCCATGACGAGTACCCGTATATACCGAAAGGCAATCCCCATTGACAAGGCCATAGAAAGGATAGCCGAAGCCTCCGGTTCACAGTTTGATCCCGTTATAGTAGACGCCTTTCTCAAGATCCCAGATGATGAATGGATAAGGATAAGAAACCGTATAGAGAGTTCGGGATCAGAATACCTGAAAAAACTCCTATACCGGCTGAGTAAGGCCGGATAAGAAGGGGTTTTTAGCACCTCTCATTTTTAAAGACGACTCTCCTCTTTAATACCGACGAATTTGAAATCGCCCCTATAACATATAATATAAAAGTAATAGATGAATAGACTCACTCTCGTAGTAGACACGTTTATAAATACGTGGAATGAAATCCTAAGACTGAAAAGCTACCCGCATAGAGAGGTTAAACCCTCGGAGAAAAAATACTGGCTAGGGGTTCTTACCAACCTCCTCCTAAGAGGCTATCTCGGAGCCGAATACATAGACACGCACAATATCCCCGAAACCGGACCGGCAATAATCGCCGCAAATCACTCCTCACACCTAGACGGTCCCCTTATAAACGCCGCATCGGCATACGCAAGGAGAAGACCCGTGGTGTTTCTCGCCGCGGCAGATGTCTATAATTCGAATCGGATGTTCCGAATGATGTGTGATACAGTAAACTGCATCCCGATAAAGAGGGGGGAAAACGATAGAATCGCCCTCTTAAAAACTATAAGGCTCCTCCGTCAGGGAAGGCTACTGGGCATATTCCCGGAGGGACAGAGATCTAGGGACGGGAGCATAGGGGAAGGGAAATCGGGGGTTGCACTTATAGCCCTTGCGACAGGCTATCCCGTGATCCCCGTAGGGATAAGCGGGACGTTTGAGGCGTTTCCCAGGGAAGCCAGGATGATAAAACCGGTAAAGGTAAGGCTTAAATTCGGCACCCCACTTCGGTTTGGTAGAGAAAGGCACCCTTCAGACGATAGGATCTCACGGGTAAGAGACAGTATCATGGATGAGATTAAGAGGCTATACAACGAGATTACAAACGGAAAAAGGGAGAGGCTTGCGGCCTAAATCCAGGCCCGTACGAGTCCCTTATCGTCCTAGGATTCCGATAACTTCTTCTTTAGGATTTCATTTACCAGCTTCGGATTTGCCTTTCCCTGTGTGGCCTTCATGACCTCTCCTACAAAAAACCCAAGGAGCTTTTCCTGTCCCGCCCTGTATCTAGATAGCTCATTCGGGTTTTTCTCTATGACAAGAGAGACTACCCTCTCGATCTCTAGGTGATCGGAGATCTGTTTAACACCCTTCTCAGATACGATCTCACCCGCTGCCTTACCCGTTAAGACCATCTCGCCGAAGACGTCCTTTGCCATCTTTCCGCTTATTGTCCCATCGTCTATAAGCTTGAGAAGCTCGGCGAGCCTCTCGGGTGTAACCCGAAACTCCCTTATCCCTTCACCCTCTCCCTTTAGCTCCCTTAAGACCTCGGTCATTATCCAGTTGCTTACGGCCTTTGGTCTATCGTAGTGCTTTAGGCACCCCTCGAAATAATCCGCTATCTCCTTTGATGAGGTGAGGATCTCGGCGTCATAAGCCGGAATCCCGTATTCCTCTACGAACCTCTTAAACCTTGCGTCCGGAAGCTCTGGAAGGGAACCCCTTATCTCCTCGATTAATCGAGAATCCACAGTAACCGGAAGGAGGTCTGGATCGGGAAAATACCTGTAGTCATGGGCCTCCTCTTTTGAACGCATAGAAAAGGTAACCCCCCGATTCGAATCAAAAAGCCTGGTTTCCTGGACGACCCTATCTCCACTTTCCAGCAATGAGATCTGTCTCCTTATCTCGTATTCAAGCGCCTTCTGGATGAACTTGAAGGAGTTTACGTTCTTAATCTCCGTCTTGGTTCCCAGTTCACCGCTCCCCTTGGGACGGATGGATACATTGGCATCACACCTCAGGCTCCCCTCCTCCATATTGCCATCACAGACCCCTATGTAGACGAGGATCGAGCGGAGTTTCTTGAGGTAGGAGACGGCCTCCTCCGGGCTTGAGATATCGGGCTCGCTCACTATCTCTATGAGCGGGACCCCGGCACGGTTTAGGTCCACATAGCTCCAGTCCTCAGAGTCCTCATGGATGAGCTTTCCGGCATCCTCTTCAAGGTGTATCCTCCTTATCCTTACCCTCTTCTTCAAGCCGTTTGATTCTATCTCAAGCCAGCCCCCGGTAGAAAGCGGCTCCTCGTACTGGGATATCTGGTATCCCTTTGGAAGATCGGGATAGAAATAGTTCTTCCTCGCGAATCTGGATCTCGGGGATACCCGGCAGTTCGTAGCAAGCGCTGCACGAATCGCGAATTCAAGCGCCTTTTTATTAAGCACAGGGAGCACCCCAGGCATCCCAAGGCATATGGGGCATACCTGTGTGTTCGGCTCAGCACCGAACCGCGTCGAACAGGAGCAGAATATCTTGGAATCGGTTAGGAGTTGTGCATGTACCTCTAGTCCGATAACGGCCTCGTATTCCATTTAATTACCCCTTCTTTGTGTTAGATTTATGGTGATTGATGGAAGGAGGGTTGTCAAGGAGAACGAGCCGTAAATGGATGGGAAGAACGTCCTTGTGATTTCCCCTCATCCCGACGATATGGAGATCGGAATGGGCGGAACGGTGAGGAAACTGGTGGATGGGGGATTTAACGTGGTCTCACTCGTTGTTACAGACGGGAGGAGGAGTACAAGTACATCAGGCCTCGGAGAGGAGGAGATAGCGAAAAGGAGGAGGAGGGAGGCGGAGGAGGCGGCGCGCATTTTGGGTGTAAAGGACCTCATCCTCCTCGGCCTATACAACGTAAAGACCGAAGGGAACCGATGTGAGATGAGGGAGAGACTGGAAGAAGTGATTAACCGATTTCAACCGATTGAACTATTTATGCCCCACCCTCGGATAGACAAGCACCCAACCCATAGGGCGGTATCCGGGGTCGCCGTGGAGGTACTAAATAAAAGGCGTAAAGACGGAACGCTTCTTCCTAAAAGGGTCTGGTGCTACGAGGTCTGGACCCCCTTTGAGAGGTACGACCGGATTGAGGATATCTCTGATTATATAGACGTAAAAACGGAAGCCATTCGGGCACATAGAAGCCAGATCGAGTACAGGGACTATACGGATGGGATAAAGGGGCTAAACAGGTATAGGGCGATCTTTCAGAATACAAGCGGGATTACGGATATAAAATACGCTGAGGTATTTATTGAACTCCCTATAGAGAACGATTAACGAGACGATCACCTGGGGATATGCCCCGTCCTCTCGCTCCAGAGGAGAAGGTCTAGCTCGTCAAATCCGATTCCGAGGTCCTCCGCTAACCCCTTTAGCCTCTCCTCAACCTCCAGGTATCTATTCCTCGTGGTAGGAGGCCTTGGGTTCTCTATTACACCGAGATTGTAAAGGGAGAGGATCACGTTCTTATCCAAAATAGCATACCCACTGAAGCCTATGTTTCTTAAGAAGTGGCTGGCCTGGAGATAACCAATCCCCCTTATATTCCTGTTTAAGGCGAAGAAGTCCCTCCTCTCCATAGGGTCTTTAAAGGAGAGGATTAGGTCCTTTAGCTTGAAATCGAATTCCCTCTTTAGATACTCCCTCGTCTCCACTATAAAGCCCGCCTTTTCGGGATACTTATGGACACCGAGGAGTCTTCTATAAAGCTCATCCTCCCCTCCCTCCATAAGAACGTCCCTTATCGAGCCTAAAGATAAGAGCCCAACCTTTGGCCCCACGGCAGAGGTGAGAATGCAAAAGGCGAGTTCCTCGAAGACCCTCCTGTCGTCCCCATTTTTAAAGACGTCTTTAAACTCCCTAAGCCGTGCCCCGATCGAATCCCTTTTCTCTAGATAGGCGAGCCTTAGCCTTTCATAAGCCTCTTCTTTCACCTTAAAGAGATTTTAGCACACCACCCATCCATAACAAAGGTTTACCTCTCGATGGGCTATCGGGGTGGAAGGCATATAAATCGTCGACTATAATCATATGGCCCCGGCATATCCATATAGGAGAGAACGAAATGAGGATAATAGAAGAACTGCCCAGTATCACATACAGGTGTCAATGGGTATGGTACAGGAATCTCGTTGTATGGACCAAGTTCTATAAGTCCAGTATAGTCGCAAATATAGGGGAGCCATTCCTCTATCTCATCGCCCTTGGATACGGGTTTGCCCCTCTAATATCGGACATAGATGGGATGAGCTACATGCAGTTTATAGCATCCGGGCTAATCGCATATACGGCGATGAACACGGCCTCCTTTGAGTGCACATACGGGGCCTATGCGAGAATGGCCGCACAGAAGACATACGATGCCATAATCTCAACCCCGGTGAATATAGACGAGGTGGTTGCAGGAGAGGTCCTCTTTGCTACGACAAAGGCGCTTTTTGCAAGCCTTGCCATGATGATGGTCCTTGCCCTTTTTAGGCTTATCCCCTCCCCCACCGCTCTCCTCGTTCCTTTCGTTATATTCCTTACCGGCTTTGTCTTTGCATCTTTGGCCATGCTATTTACCTCGTTCTCCCAGTCATGGGATTTCTTTAGCTACTACTTTACCCTCTTTATGGCCCCCCTTTATTTCCTCTCAGGCATATTTTTCCCACTTTCCACCCTCCCAGAGTGGGTAAGGACGATCGCATGGTTTACGCCCCTTTACCACTCCGTAGAGCTCGTAAGGGGGCTCATCATGGGAGATATAAGGCTGGTAATGATAGAGAACGCCCTCTGGCTCCTGGTCTTTGGAACGCTTGCCTTTATATACGCCGTGATAAGGATAAGGAAGAGGATAATCGTGTAGGGAATCCACGGCATTGAAGCATCGATGCCGGCTATAATGGGATTATAGATACATTTAACGTTTGAGTTAGATGAACTCTTTTTCCATTTGAAAAAACGATATCTCCGAAATGTGGGCCTGCTCTTTGTGATTACTCCAATACAAACCGTCGTACCACATCTTCAAATGGTTCGCCGCGCTCACCTGCTGCAACGGCTTGT
>CAZWVA010000030.1:12829-31695 GCA_964636885.1 uncultured Spirochaetia bacterium | reverse complement strand
CATTCGATTTAAAACGCTTTACGGATCCAGACACCGGATTTATATCGGTTAAGTCCATGGATGGTAGGGAGCTTAAGGCGCTTGAGCTTCCAGGTCTCTGGAACGGCGCAATGGCAAACTGGAATACCGTCTTTATCGAGGTCCCACTTATTACGTTTAATCCTGTAAAAACCGTGTTTGATCTACTGAGAAAAGAGCATCAGTCCGAGTGATGAGCGTGTACTTTTTAACTAATCGAGGTTCAGTATCCCTCTACGAGTTGCCTAAGTAAGTGATTTTGATGGGATCTATGGAAAGGAGAATAAAGCTAACCATTGGCAGTAGCCTTGAGAATGTCCCTCTTCTTACCGGTGTGATAAATGGGCTATGCTCCTTTATACCGTTATCCGATATCGAGTCTTATCAAGTGGAGGTTTGTATCGTTGAGGCTGTGAATAACGCCATTAAGCACGCCTATGACAATAAGCCGGGATACGACGTGGAAGTCGTCTTCACACTCCATACAGACAGACTCGTACTTGAGATCTGCGATTCTGGTAGGGCAATGGAACAGATGGTTAAATCCTCCCTGGATTTTGATCAAAATGATGTTAAGAACCTTCCCGAAGGAGGCATGGGGCTTTTCATAATAGAGGCCGTAATGGATGATGTGAGCTATAGAAGCTATGATGGGAGGAATACACTTACAATGACCAAGCTCTTTAAAACTAAAAAGAGAGGCGACCTCTGATATCACAAGGCGCTTTCAATATTCCAAATCTCTTTGGCGTACTCGGATACGGTGCGGTCGCTTGAGAACCTGCCTATACGCGCGACGTTTAGAATAGCCTTCTTCACCCAGATGGGACGTTTCTTAAACTCATAAGACACCCTCTCCTGCGCCTCGATATAGGATTCTAGATCGGCTAGATGAAAGTACTCGTCTCCATTAAGCAGGGCCTCGTATATCCATCGAAATAGGTCTGGTTCCTTAGGGGAGAAGGTATTGGACTTAAAGGAATCGACCACCCTCTTAACCGTTGGGCTTCTATGGTAATAATCCCATGGGTTATAAGAGCGGTTCCTCTTCATCTCCATTATCTCCTCTGCGGTTAGGCCGAAGATGAAGATGTTTTCCCTTCCTACCTCCTCCATAATCTCGATGTTTGCCCCATCGAGGGTGCCTATGGTCAGGGCTCCGTTTAGGGCAAACTTCATGTTTCCGGTTCCGGAGGCCTCTTTTCCCGCCGTGGATATCTGCTCGCTTATATCGGCAGCAGGAATGATCCTCTCTGCCAGAGAAACCCTGTAGTCAGGTATAAAGACCACCCGGATCTGATCCCTTACCCTTGGGTCGCTGTTTATAACCTGTCCGACGTTATTTATGAGCTTTATGATCTGCTTGGCCGCCCAATAGCCCGGTGCAGCCTTGCCAGCAAAGATATACGTTCTTGGAACCGGAATCTCTTTGCCATCCTCGATGATGCTCAGGTACTGGTGTATTATGTGCATGACGTTAAGGAGCTGGCGTTTGTACTCGTGGATCCGTTTGGCTTGAATGTCAAATAGGGAATCGGGATTAACCTTTATCTGTGTTGTATCTAAGATGATCCTGGTTAGTTCCTCTTTGTTTTTCTGTTTTATCGCCAGAAAATCGTGTTGAAAGGCCTCGTTCTCGGCGTGAGGCTCGATGCCCTTGATTTTATCCAGGTTTGTAATCCAGCCACTCCCTATTGTCTTGGTTATGAGGTCTGCGAGTTGGGGATTCGATTTTAAAAGCCAGCGGCGCTGTGTGATACCGTTGGTTTTGTTGTTGAATCTCTCAGGCCAGAGCTCATAGAAATCGGGAACCATAGAGGTCTTTATCAGCTCTGAATGGAGGGCGGCAACGCCGTTAACCGAATGGCTACCGACTATGGAGAGATAGGCCATGCGTACCTGTTTCGGGTTTCCCTCTTCAATAATGGACATCCGTCTTAGACGGTCGACGTCGCCTGGCCAGGTGGCTTCTACCCTCTGTAAGAAACGGTGATTTATATCGTATATAATCTGTAGATGCCTCGGCAACACGTGCTCCATAAGGGGAACAGGCCATTTCTCTAGGGCCTCTGGCATAAGCGTGTGGTTCGTATAACCGAGGGTTGCCGTTGTAATCTCCCACGCCTTATCCCAGTGGAGATCGTATTCATCAACAAGGATACGCATGAGCTCCGCAACCGAAAGGGCGGGATGCGTATCGTTTAGTTGTATTGCAACCATCTTGTGGAGGCTATCAAAATCGGTATGGTTCTTAAGGTATCTCCTCACTATATCGCGTAGGGCACATGCAACGAGAAAGTACTCCTGGGTGAGGCGCAGTTCTTTTCCGTTTTCGAGGGAGTCGGATGGATAGAGTACCTTTGAAACGGTTTCGGATATTACCTTCTGCTCTACGGCCTTGAGATAGTCCCCTCTATTAAATATCTGTATGTCGAATTCATTTGATGACCTGGCCGAAAATAGCCTGAGAAAATTTACCGTCTTACCGCCAAAGCCGACAATCGGCATGTCGTGGGGAACGCCTATAAGGACCCTATAGTCCCTCCACACCGGGTTGTAATTCCCGTTTAAGCCCCCTCTATGCTCGACACGTCCGTATATCGGCACAAGGCAGATCTCATCGGGTCTCTCTATCAACCAGGGCGATCCCTCACTCAGCCAGTGGTCCGGTTTCTCCCTCTGGTATCCGTTCTCTATCTCCTGCTTAAAAAGGCCAAATTCGTAGTTTATTCCATAGCCGTATCCCGGCATTCCAAGCGTGGCTAGTGAGTCAAGAAAACAGGCGGCTAGGCGCCCAAGCCCACCGTTTCCTAGGGCGGCATCGGGTTCGGTCTCCAGTATCTCCTCGATGTCTATCCCCATCCTGGATAGCGCTTCTTTGCAGAGATCAAATATCCCAAGGTTGTAGAGGTTATTTCCCAGAGACCTTCCCATTAGGTATTCCATCGATAGGTAATACAGCCTCTTTGCGTTCCTTCTCTCGTAGCGTTCCTCCGTTTTTATCATACCGTCTATCATCCATTCCCGGACAGCGAGGGCTACGGAATGGAAGACGTCGCGCCTCGAGGCCTTGCTCCAGTCTTTCCCCCTAGAGTACTTAACGTGATAGCGGATCAATTTGCTGAGTGTGGATATGTCTTTGACGTTTCTCTTTGTTCTCTTGAATTTCATCTCTATATTCATCTGACTGCAAGGGCTATGCCATCGCTATATGGATGAGTTGTTATAACTAACTTGCCGAAATCACTATGGATTTAATCCACTAGTCGAAGTCCGCCGGTATACGAAATGACAAAAAACGTCAAAAGCCAGAAAAAATTCTCTAATTTTAACTGGTGTGAAGAAAAAATAAAGTCATAGCGACCTAGTCTGAAGTGGTCTTGGTTTGTCGTACGGGGTTTATATATAATAGAAGAGGATCCCAATGTAGAGTTGAATCTATATGGATAGATACAGGAGAACCGTGCTGGTTGACATAGAGGTAGGGATCGATGAGGGACTCAGGGAATCGGTTAGGTCGTTTCTAGGTGCCCTTGAGTACGTTCAGGCGCTCTACCATCTGGAGAAGGCGTGTGAACCCCCTCTAACCCTGGAAAACGCCATCTTCCAGAGGATCATGCAAACCCTAAAGAGTGGAGTGGCCCCTTTATCCTATGAGGATAGAGCCGATCTGGAGAGGAGGATCGAACTCATGGCGCGTGGTATATACGATCTCTCTTCCATTACCCTAAGGCATGAGGGGAAGGACCACATAGATCTCATTCTGGGAAAGGTCTTCTCTCTGGAAGGGGACAGCCGTAGGTTCTACTCCGGGGCGGTCGGGGTCGTTAATGGGTCTTTTAACGATCTGATAGAGGACTATGATGCGAGACTGGGTTTTCTCTTGGAGAAGCTCCCCGTCCCAGGTGGGAAGAAGGGCCTTTCGATAAGGGAGAAGTTACCCCTTATGAGGTGCATCGACGTGTTTTCCCTCGCCGGGGAACTCGATACCCGTCATAAGCCGATCTGCGTCTTTTTTTCGGGCGGAGGCCCTGAAAACCTTTCTACCCTCTCTAGGGTAACCGTCTTTATCAACTTGTATGTCCGTAGGTTTGAGCTTATATCGAGAGAGATCGCAAGAAGATACATCATGGATCATTCGACCATAGAAGGGCTCGACTATGAAACCATAGGTAGACTCCTACTCCTCTGGCTCAGGGGACACGATATAGGGCACTTCTGCGGGGAGGATTCGCTCTCTAGATATATGTCGGAGATGGATAGGGTCTATCTCATCCTTCACGAGCTCAAATCGGATATGGTGGCGCTTTATGGTCTTAAGTACGTTGTAAAGGACCTTCTAAAGGGGGTTGAGGATCCTCTAGTTAAAGCCTATCTCGTCTCAATCGCCGAGATGTTTAGGTATATAAGGAGGGGTGGTTTTTACAACCATCCGGATACTGCCTCCGCATTTCTCGCCTATAGTCATCTCAGGGAAAACGGTTCTATCGGGTTTGATCCCATTGAGGGGAGATTCAAGGTGGATTTTGACAGGCTTGAAAGGGGTATTGAAGACCTAACCGAAGAGGTATTCGGGATATTCGCCGAGGGTAGCGTTTCCCGTGCAAGGGAACTGGTGAATCGATGGGGTGATATAAGTAGGCTCGGCCAAAGTGATCTTCCCGGAGAACTCAAAGCACTAGAGGATACCGCTATACCGCACTATATCGACTTTAACTTCGTTACGAGAGACAGGATCTTATCCGGTCTTGGTGAGATATCCTAATCGCTAGAAGGGATCTTGTTATCGGCCTCCTTTGTGATTGGAAGTCCCTCCTCTATCCATCTAATGATACCTCCCTCCATATTGTAGACCTCTCTAAATCCGAGTTCATTCATCATCTCTAGGGTCTTTTCGCTTCTTTTTCCGGATCTGCAGTGTGTGATATATGTCCTACTTCTATCGAGCTTGCCCAGCTCTTCTCTAAAATCCGGGGAATAGAAATCCAGGTTTATGGCGCCTTCTATGTGCCCCTCGGAGAACTCCTCAGGGGTTCTAACATCGAGAACCACAAGATCGGGGTTATCCTTGTTCTTCTCTATGAGGATTCGGGCCTCTTTTGGAGTGATGTTCTTTATCCCCTTGCCTTCGGCCTTTGGAGAATCGGTTTCGGTATACGCTTCTCCGTATACCAGGAGCACTAAGATCATGATCCCTAAGACCAGTAACTTAATGGTTCTTCTCTTCATAAGCTCTCCCTTTAGACCTTACTTTCGTCTCTTTAATTCTAACATAAGTGTTTGTTTAGTTGATCCCTATCCGGGGATTCCTTCCCTTTTTAAAATGTAGTAGAATTAAGGCAAAAACCGGAGGATGAGAAGGTATGAGGAATCTAACCGTCTTGGTTGCGGTTTTCGTTTTGTTTTTCTCCTTCTTAGATGGCCTTTCTACGGCGAAGACCAGGGTCTCAAGTAAGAAAACGACCCATACTAAAAAGGCCACCCAAAAGGAGGCATACGAAATGCCGACCGTTCAGGAACGGGAATCACAAAAACAACCCCTTGTGAAACCCAATCCACTAAGAGGCGTGTGTGCCTATATGTGGGATAGGTATTATGAGATGGAGAGGGTGGATATAGACGTTTCAACGAAAGGGGCCTATAACGAGACCGTTGTATTTACCTGTCCGGATTGCAGTATAGAGGAGCATTTTGTGAACCCGTTCTTAGATACGGAGTATAGGGGCAAAACGGGTATGGATAGGATTAAAGAGTGCGGTTATACCAGGGTTGTTTTTAGGGGCGGTAGGGGACTCCAAGAGATCGTAAGGCAGGTTCCTGATTAGGGTTTTTTAACTCGTTTTATATTGGGTATAATTCCCTCATCCAGGGAACTTAGAACAACAAGGATTCAGGGATTTCGGGATGGGAACCTTTCCATTTGGCTGGATTAGGGGGGTAGGGGAGGATAACTGGCAGATCCTCTGGGACACTCAGACCAAGGTCCTTTACGCAAAGGGTACGCTCTCTAGGAGGGTTATCGATATAGGACGGTCCTCCTCCTGGCAGGAGGCTAAGGCCCTGGCGGATAGGGTTAGAAACGAACCCGAGGTCTATCTGGACTCAGCCCGATCGGGGAACCATTGAATAAAGCACCGTATGAATGACGTACTCAGGCGATACGAAGGCTGGTGGGCGACTAAACCGGTTCGCGTTAAGGAAGGGGTTCTATTTAGCTATTACTCGCCGTCTGCCAGGGAGGTCTTTCTCGCGGGGGATTTTAACGGATGGAAAAAACGGGCCACACCCCTAATAAAGGGAAAAGACGACGTATGGCGCGTCATCTTGGAGCTTAAGCCAGGTAGGTCCTACGACTACAAGTACGTTGTTGACGGCAACTGGTTAAACGACCCTAATAACCCCGATCTCAATCCAGATGTTGCAGGCGGTGCCAATTCGGTAATCTATATAGGGGAAAACGGGGATATTCTCCCTGAGGGACATCCAGAAAGGTATCGGTTTTCGTTGGAGGGAAGGGGTATCTCTTGCGGGTCTTATCTCTCGGTAAGGTACAATCAAAGGTTCGAATTCCATTATATCTCTCCCGGATGCGAGGAGGGCAAAAGGCTTCCCGTTATTATATGCTTAAACAACTACATCAAATCCCAGGAGATCCACATACATGCCAAAAGGAACGGATACCTCGTGGTTATTCCTTCTGTATCTCTAGGAGGTCGGTACATACGGCAGGGCGAGTTAGGGGTGTTCCCAGAGCTTCTCGAGGTTATAAAGAGGGATTTCCCGGTAGACGAAGACCGTGTTTTTGTTACCGGTATGTCCTATGGTGGCCTAGAAGGGCTACTGGTTTCCATGTACTACCCTGATCTCATAGCGGCATCGGCTGTTGTGTTTGGGCCTTATGGTCTTAGGTCTTATAGGGATAAGATAAAAGATATGAGGAGGGAGGAATTAGAGGGTTTTATAGATAGCCTGGATTATCCGTACAGGATGTTAAAGAACCTAAAGAGACTTCCCCTCTACGTCTCCCACGGTGGGGGGGACGAAGCCGTTCCACCTGAGGAGGGGCTTGTGCTCTACGAGATAGTAAAAAAGCTCGGGGCCCCAACGGAATTTGTCTGTTATCCCGAACATGGGCATACGTGGCTCATGGTAGACGAGGATCTACCGAGGGTTTTTAGTTGGTTTGGTAGGTTCAAAAGAAATAGGTTCCCGAAGACTATAAGCTATACGGCACCTAATGGTTTTTTTAAAAGCGGCGTATTCTGGATCGATTTCTCTCCATTTGAGGCGGGAAACCCGATTGGAATCGAGGCGAGTGTCTGTGGAAGGGATAGGATCAAACTCGACCTCAGAAACATAAAAAGGATCAGGATGAGACTCGATTCTCGGCTCTTAAGGCTGCCCGGTATGGTTTTTATAGACACGAAAAGCGGAACGCATGAGATAGAGGTTCGAGAGGATAACAAAGAGGTCGAACTCGTATTCTAGTGCGGTGTTTTAGTGAGATCCGTTAGGTATCCTTCTTGTAGAGATGGATTTTGTTGAACAGGAACTCATATCCATTCCCTTTGGCAATAGTAAAATAGACGCCCTCTTCTACCGCACTACCCTTGTGGGTGAAGGGGACGAAAAGGAACCTATCGTAATTCACGTGCACGGCTTTCTTGGAAACTTCCTGGATGGGAGTCAGCGTTTTTTGCCTCCTATTCTGGCAAGGGCCGGTTATTCCTCCCTCTCTATAAACACACGAATGGCGAATTTTGGTTTGTTCTTTGGTTATGGGATCCTGGAAGACACCGTACCGCAGATAGATACGGCTATAATTTATCTAAAGGGATTGGGCTATAGGAACATCGTTCTATCCGGGTATAGCCTGGGTGGAAGCGTCGTTCTAAGATACGTGTCTATAAGAAACGATCCCTCTCTGTACCCGAGCCTAAAGGGTGTGATTGCCCTGGCAACGCCCTACTCCATGCCGGACTCGATCCGTCGCAGGTGGAATAGATGGAATAGTCAGCCCTCCTACGACGAGGTATATCAGGAAGCCAAGGAGATACTGAAACCAGACCCCTATAACTCCCTAGAAGACCGTACTATCCTGATCTATAGGGCGCGTGGAAACACCTATCGCCCTGAGCATACGGAGATATACACGTATAAGACATGGTGGTTCCTTGCGGGTCCAGAGGCGGAGGGTGCAAAGGCCTATAAACAGATACAGAGGATAAAGATACCCATTCTTCTCATCCAGGGTTGGTATGACGACGTAGTGGACCCTCAGGAGACCTACGATCTGGCCCAAGTCGCCCTCGATGCCGGCAATAGGGACGTCTCTGCCTTCTACGTGAATGCCGGACACACACTAGAGGGGAAAGAGGAGGAGCTTGGTGATATAGTCGTAAGGTGGCTTGACAGGAGATTCCGAAAATAGGTTGAGCCACCTCTACAGAACCTCGGTATGGATCGTAGCGAAAAAAGGCTTATGAGTTTTCAGGCGGAGGACGGCTTCCGGATAGATGCCCTTTTCCTCTCAAAGGGGTTTGAGAGGAAAGAAGACCTGTTAAACACCCCTATCGTAATACACGTCCATGGTGTGCTCGGCAACTTCCTCGCCCGTGGAACCCCGAGGCTGATTCCACCTGCTCTCTTAGAGCACGGGTACAGCTCCTTCTCTATTAATACCCGTATGGCCTTTTTAGGACAGATAATGGGAGATGGGATATTCGATAACGCCATAATGGACATAGATGCGGCCGTATCCTTATTGAGGGAAGAGGGGTTCCGCAGGATATTTGTATTGGGGTATAGCCTGGGGGCAAACATAGTCGCCTATTATGCCTCCGAGAGACCTAACGCCCCTATCCAGGGGGTGATTCTTGAGGGATGCGCCTTTTCTCTTCCCGATTCCCAAAGGAGGCGCTGGGAGAGGTGGAATAGTATACCCTCCTACGATGAGGTGTGTAAAAGGGCAAGAGAGATCTTGGGCCCTGATCCCTCTAGGAGTAAAAACGACCGGATCTTTATAGTTTATCGAGCCTGGGGACCGACGTTTAACCCTTTCCATGTCGAGATCTTTTCGTATAAGACATGGTGGTTCATGAGGGGTCCTGAGGCTCATAATGCCAAAACAAACAGGCTCATAGCAAGGGTGAAGGTCCCCATCCTCTTCCTTCAGGGGGAAAACGATGACATACTCGCGCCTTGGGAATCCAGGGAACTAGCCCGTCTGGCCCGCGAGGCGGGAAACCAGGATGTAACGGTAAGGTACATACCGAACGCCATGCATGACTGTATGGGAAACCCAGACGAAACCATAAGGGCCATACTCAGTTGGATCTCTTGTGTCGAAGCGAAGGGGGACTAAATGGAAGGCCTCGATTCAACCGAGCCAAACTACTCTATGCCGAATTGTTTTAGCTTTCTATACAGGGTATCCCTTGATATGCCTAGGATCTCCGCTGCCTTTGATTTATTACCCTGAGATTCACGAAGGGCCTGCTCCAGAGCGAACTTTTCAAGTTTCTCCAGGGAAAGAAGCATGTGCTCCGAGGCCTTTTTCTCATGCCAGAGAAGGTGTGCCTTTAAGTCCTTCTCTACTATGATCTCCTTATCCGGTGGAGACACGGCGATTATGCCTTCTAACAGGTTCTCTAGCTCTCTTATATTCCCGGGGAAATCGTATTGATAGATCGATGTGAGAACGCCTTCGGATACCCCCTTTATGTTTCTTGAGTACTTCTGGTTGAGCCTTTTTATAAAGTACTCTATTAGCAGGGGGATATCCTCCCTCCTCTCCCTGAGGGGGGGGAGCTCTATAACCACAACGGCCAGTCTAAAGAAGAGGTCTTCTCTCAGATAGGTGTTCTTAAGCTCCTCTATGGAACGGTTGCTTGCCGCTATTACCCTCGTATCAAATGGTATCTCACTTGTGTGTCCAATGGGACGGACCTTGTTCTCCTCGAGAACCCTTAGCAGTTTTACTTGGAGATCCTTCGGCATCTCCCCCAGCTCATCGAGAAAGATGGTTCCCTTATTGGCGGCTATGAAAAGACCGTCGTAGTCCCTTACTGCTCCGGTAAAGGACCCCTTCTTATAACCGAAGAGTTCGGATTCCATAAGCTCCTTGGGGATGGCGGCGCAGTTTACGGCAATAAAAGGGTGATCCCTTCTTTCGCTCTTTAGGTGTATGGCCTTTGCAAGGAGCTCCTTTCCCGTTCCCGTCTCCCCTACGATAAAGACAGGGGCGTCGATTCGTGCCGCGGCGGAGGCCTTTTCAAACACCCTTCTCATCACATGGGAGCCGCTTACTATGTACTCAAAGCCGTACTTCTCGGAGACTATCTCCTTTAGTTCGCTTATCCTGTTCTCAAGTTCATACGCCTTTGATATTATCTCCAGCTTCTTTAAAAGCACGTCCTTATCGAAGGGCTTTGTGATAAAATCCGTGGCCCCGCGCTTTATCGCCTCTACGGCTGTGGGTACAGTACCATGGCCCGTTATTATGATAACGCTTATCTCAGGATGGATCCCTTTAAGCTTCTCAAGCAGAGTAAAACCATCCATCATCGGCATGACGAGGTCGAGGAGGGCCACGCTTATATCTGGGATGGTCGAGGCCTTCTCAATAGCCTCGTTCCCTGAATAGGCGGTAATTACCTCGTACTTCCTCCTTTCTAGGAGCTCCTTTACCGCGCTTACCAACTCTTCGTCGTCATCTACAACCAATACCTTAAGCCTGTGCAATTCCTTTTTCCTCCGTATAGAGGGGTAGTCGTATAAGAACACTCGTTCCCCTGCCCTCGATGCTTTCTATACTGATCTCTCCGCCGTGATCGTGGATGATCCTTTTGGCTACGGAGAGTCCGAGTCCCGTTCCTTTGCCAGAGGGCTTGGTCGAGAAAAACGGTTCAAAAACGAGGGGAAGCAGTTCCTTTGGAATCCCCGTTCCCGTATCTGATATTACGATATCTACAAGGTTTTTCGGGTTGCCTCTGGAGGCCGTTATGGAGAGCCTACCACCTTCGGGCATCGCATCTACCGCATTCATCATTATATCCACGAATACGAGTCCTAGGAGATTACTGTCGGCTAATACGGTCGAATCCTCATCCATAGATAGCTTCATCTCGATTCCTCTTTTTTTAAGTAGTGGGTTTATTATCTCTACGGAATCCTCAATAAGTGTGGAGACCCTTTCAGGGGACTTTTCGCTTTCGGGCTTGCTTACGAACTTAAGCAGCCTTTGAATTATCCTCTGGCTGTAGAATATCTGTCTCTCAATCGAGTCTAGCTTCTCGACGATTTTTTCATACTCCGGGGTCTTCGGCATGTCTTCCCTCAGCATCTGGACCCTAAGGAGCATGGATGCAAGAGGGGTTCCCATGTGATGGGCAATACCCTCTGCCATCTTTCCCACGACCTGAGCCTTTTCGACCTCTATGATCTTATTCCTCAGTATAACCCTCTCTTTTATGTCCCTTACCGTCTCGATAAACCGTCCTCCTCCATCGGCCACGTATACTAAACCCACGCTTACCGGGATCCTTTCCCCGTTCTCAAGCACCTTGTGTGTCTCGTAATCCAATAGCCTATTCCCTTCTTTTACGTCCTTAAGCCTTTCGGAGAACCTAGCCCTGTCTTCTAATGGAATGATATCCCAGATGCTTCTAATCTTGTTCTTCCCCAATAATCTCTGCGCTTCTCTATTTGTGGATATTATGATGCCGTTTTCATCATAAACGAATATCGCATCGGTTGTGTTATCCATAATGGCCCTTAGCCTCTCCTCGCTCTCACGAAGCGCTTCCTCCATGCGCTTTCGCTGGGTTATGTCTACGATGGAACATAGAACCCCTGGCCCCTCATCTGTCTGGATCGGGGTAAGGCCTATCTCAACGGGAATCTCGGTGCCGTCCTTACGGAGGGCGAAGAGATCCCTACCCACTCCCATTGGTCTCGCTTCTGGAGCACGGTTGAAACCTGTACGGTATTCGGAGTGTTTCTTACGGGATCTTTCCGGTACTAGGATCTCGATAGATCGCCCGATTAGCTCCTCTCTACTATAGCCGAAGAGCCTTTCGGTCTGTGAATTGACGAACACTATTTCTCCCCTCTGGTTTGTCATCACTACGGCGTTCGGGACGGACTCTACGACCAGGCGGAATCTCTCCTCTGCGAGCTTCCTTTCTGTTATGTCCTCGACCGTTCCCTCGTAGTAGAGGACGGCTCCGTCTTCTCCTCGAACCGCCTTTGCGTTTTCACGGATGGAGATTATAGAGCCGTCTGGTTTCATCCATTTGGACTCTAACCCCTTGACTTCCCCCTGTTTCTCCATGAGTTCTTTAAATCTACTCCTATCATACGTGGGCTGAAAACCCTCTTCCTCCAGGTTGTGGGAGGCCAATTCACTAAAGGAGGTATATCCAAGCATCCTGATTAGAGCCGGATTTGCCATGAGTATACGGCCGTCCGGGGTTGTGCGGTAGATTCCGATCGGTATGTTTTCAAAGAGGTTTCTATACCTCTCCTCACTCTCAAGAAGCGCTTCATTGGCCTTTGCCGATTCCATTATGCGTTCCCGAACCCTTGTTTCTAACTCGTCATGCGCCTTGCGCAGTAGCTCCTCCGCACGCTCCCGGAAGTTACTTTCATTCTTTTTAGAACCCTTTTTCCTTTTCATCTCTTGCATATCAAATGGGTTTCGATAGTTATATATCCCCCGATCTGTGCTCTATTTTCTAGGGGTCTCCTTTTATCTATTTATTATACTCGTTCTTATATGGAATTTTACAATCCAACCGGCCTTGGCAATGGGTTTGATTTCCAAGGTATCTAATGGTTGAACCTCCTATTCCTCCTATCTCAAGTGTCCTTTTCTGGCTTTTTAAGCTTAACCCTATACGCCTTACAATGCAGGCGTATTTATCGTGCACCTAGGAGATGGCTGTAGAATTCAAACCTTCCTTGCCAGTCCTGGAGGTTAAAGGATGCGATCACAAGATCCTTGGTTTCTTTGGTTTCGTCGTCTTGTATATAGCATCTTAGCACCGCTTCGGGTTTAAAGCCAGCGTGCTCTAAGATCCTTATAAAGATCCTATTATCTGCCGTGAACCTGACGACGATCTTTTCGAACCCGTGAATCAGCCCCTCGGAGAGTAGAATCCTAAACATCTGAGAACCCAATCCCCTGCTTCTATACCCGGGTTCCACGATCAGTTTGATCTCTGCGGCGTGTTGCCAGTAAAGCCCCTCCTGATGAAGGGTTCCCTTCGCAACGATATCCCTGCCCCTTAGGGCGACTAGTCGGAGAACCTTACTGTAACTGGGGCTTAGAAACCAGCTTTCTATGGTTTCTAAACTCGCCACGTCGTCCTTGTAGATGAGTAGGTCTGACCTCGGGATCCTTGAGAAAAACCTGAATAGACCCTCTATGTCGTCGTTCTCTGCGGGTCTGAGCGTTATCCTTGTTGAATCCTTGAGTACTATCTCCTTAGGATACACAATCATCTTCTTACGGATGAAGCAAGATTCATACCATAAAACTTTTCCGGTTTTATAGGCTAAATATCCATGAAAGGTGTCAGATTGTATGAATGTCTGACAATAAGCTCTGTATGGAGTCATAGGAGGATTGGCGTGAGGGGATTTTTGTGATAGTTTCTAATAGGAAAGTGAGGGATTATTCGTAAGGAGGAGGGTAATGGAGATTAAAACCGTAAGGATCGAGAAACCGGATGATGTAAACCTCATTCTTGGTCAGTCTCACTTTATTAAAACCGTTGAGGACATCCACGAGGCTCTCGTAAATGCGGTTCCCGGGATAAGGTTTGGACTGGCCTTCTGCGAGTCTTCGGGTCCCTGTCTCGTAAGGTATAGTGGCACCGACCCCGAGCTTACGGAACTCGCCAGGAATAACGCTTTTAGCCTATCGTCTGGGCATAGCTTTATAGTGTTCCTAAGGGGAGCTTATCCTATTAACGTGCTTAACGCCGTAAAAAACGTCCCCGAGGTCTGTAGGGTATTCTGTGCCACTGCAAACCCGGTTGAGGTGATTGTTGCGGAGTCCGATCAGGGAAGGGGGATCCTCGGCGTTATCGACGGACTAAAGTCAAAGGGTATAGAAACCGAAGAAGACATAAAGGAGAGAATGGCGCTTTTAAGGAAAATCGGGTATAAGCTCTAATTAGGGGATCTCTACGACTCTAATCTGGTATGAAACTGTCCTATTTTCAGACATCTGACAGGTTGCCCATTACGTTTGGGTTTCATATAGATCCTATCTTCTTTTGATCGTTGCTCATTTGTTTGTGGCATAGGATTTGCCAATTTTGAGGGTGAGAGTCTTAGGATAAGGAGGAGATCGCCATGGCACTAATGAAATGGTCACCATCAAAGGAGATTGAAAGGTGGTTTGAGGAGTTTTTTGAAGAGCCCTTCCTTCCCCGCGCCTGGAGAAGGTTTCCCTCTTTGAAGAGGCTGAGGGAGCTAGAGGGAATCTCGCCAGCCGTCGATATGTATGACAAGAAGGACGAGATAGTGGTAAAGGCCGAGCTTCCGGGCGTCGAGAAGGAGAACGTGCATATCTCCCTCTCTGACAACACACTAACCATAAAGGGTGAGATAAAAAAGGAAGAGGAGGTAAAGGAGGAGGACTACTACTACTCTGAAAGGTCATACGGAAGCTTCGCAAGGATACTCAGCCTGCCATCAAAGGTGAAGTCCGACGGGATCAAGGCGAGCTTTAAGAACGGTATTCTGGAGATACACCTTCCCAAGGCAGAAGAGGCAAAGCCTAAAGAGATCAAAATAGAGGTTAAATAGGGCTAGTGGGATCGGGGGGCTATTCCATGTATAGGCTCCCCGTTTTAACAGCCTGGGTTTTACCCTCATCCCCATTTGAACCCAGTTGGGATGAGGTTTCTTTAAAGAGTCTGTAAGTGGAAAAAGGGGGGCTTATGCCCAGGATGAAGATAACCATTCCCCCTTTAGATAAAAAGAACCGATCTACCGGTGATCTAATGACGTCTTTTATCCTGCTGTCTAAGGAAAAGGGGGCCAGGTGTCAACTCGTATCACCGAATAGAGCCACTGTAGAGGGGAATAAGGAAACCCTTCTGGAGATCCTGGACGAGTTTGGAGGTGTCTCATTCGGCCCAATGGTTAAGGACGCCGTGATTGCTGTGGAGTTTGATGAGGAGGATGATATACCATCGACTCAGGGGGAGATTAGGCCTCTAGAGAGGAAGGTGACATCGGAAACCGAACCGCAGGTGCACAAAGGAAAGACCAGAACCGATAGAAGAGACCTACATGATATGGTCTTAAAGAGGCTTGACAGATATGCGGATAGAAGGGACTAAGTAGGATAAGGCGAAAGATAGGGGGCTTAGAGATTCGATTTTAAGGGATGGCAGGAGTGTGTTTTTAGGTTGTTAAACGTAAGGAGGTGTAAAATGGCAAGGGTAACCAAAACAAAGAACCCTAAAGAAAAACCAAAGGTGGACCCAAAGACACTGCACGAGATGATAGAGAAAAAGGCTTATGAGATATACGAAAAAAGGGGAAGAGAGCACGGTAGAGACCTCGATGACTGGCTTGAGGCCGAGAGGATCGTCATGGGAAAGAGGAAAAAGAAATGAGCGGTTGATAAACCCATATGCCTTTCAATGGGGATTTTAAGTGAAATAGATCTAAACCCAGGAGGGGGTTTACCATGATTGATAAGATATTATGGGCTTCGGATGGGTCTAAGGACTCGGTCGAGGCCCTGAGGTATGCGGAGCTTCTGGCGACAAGGTTTAAGGCAAAGATATTCGGTCTATACGTAATACCGGATTACTATGAATTGGCGGAGAGGCTCCCTTCGGATAAGAAGGATAGGTTTACGGAGTGGGTCGAAGAGACGAAGTCGAAGGAGAGAGAGTCCCTTGGCCAAATCGCAAGGCATTTTAAGGAGAAGGGAACTGGCTTTGATTTGGAGATCACGGTTGGAATCCCACATAAAGAGATCCTCAGGGTGGCGGAAAGAGAGAGGGTAGACCTCATTGCCATGGGAAAGGGAAGACCTGTTGAGAAATCCATACTGGGGGGAACAGCGCTCAAGGTCCTTAGACAATCCTCTTTTCCCGTTTTAACCGCCGGGGGTAACGGCAGGGTTTTGGATATAAAGAGGGTACTTGTACCAACCGATCTATCCCACGGACTGTCCAAGGATTTTAAATACGCGATTCGGTTGTCAAATGAGTTTGGTGCTTCTATCTATCTCCTTAACGTTGTCGAGGTCGGAGGGTATGGCTTTCCACTTGAGATAGTCGAACAGATGAAGGGTTTTTCCCTGAGAGAGATGGAGGAGAACATTGGAAGGGTCAACGTAAAAGAAAACATCGAGGTCTCTGTGGAGGTCGCAGAGAACGCCTGGAAGGGTATAGTCGGGTTCGCAAAGGATAAGGGCATGGATCTCATAGTAATGATGACATATGGGGGTGGCAAATTTAAGGAGAATTTTATAGGTAGCGTTGCAGAGAAGGTTATCCAGGAATCCCACTGCCCTGTTATAGCGATGAAACCATAAATAAACGGGGGATACCAACGCGGGGTTCGAGTCCTGTCTTCTCATATAGGCTCTATTGACTTATAATACCTTCCGAGGGGTTCTAATGGAGATCCGAAAGATTCTCTGGGCGTTCGATGGTTCAAAGGAATCCGAAGAAGCACTGAACTATGCGGTATTCTTTGCGAAAAGATTCGATTCCGAGATAATAGGGGTTCATGTAATCCCGCTTCCTGAGAAGTCGCTCTATGAAACCGAATTCCATAACTGGGCTCTCAAGGTTGAAGAGGACATCGGGTCGCGGTTAACCTCGATAGCAGATGGGCTCTCATCTCAGGGGCTTAGTTTCCGGGGATTGGTTTTAAGGGGAGAGCCGAATAGGGAGATTGTAGAGTTTGCCCGTCGCGAAGGGATAAGCCTCATAGTCATGGGTAGAAGGGGGCAGGGGCTTATTGACAGGGTGCTTACCGGAAGCACCACACTGAGGGTTTTAAGGGAGTCTGGTACACCTGTTCTAACCGTTAAGAAGAGGGATGAGGAGGCTGCTCTTGATATAAAGAGCATACTCGTTCCGGTGGACATTTCGGAGAGGTCCGAGTCCGCACTCAACTATGCGATGGATCTGGCAGAAAGAATAAAAGCTGGTATTTCGGTTGTGTGCGTCTTTAGCCTGTACCCGTATGATTACGAGATCCCATACTGGGTATTGGAGGACCTGATAAGGGTCTCTTCTAACGAGCTTAAAAAGAGAGTCGACAAGATAAAACTGAGTCGCGGGGTTACCGATCTTGGAATCGAGACGGAGGTGGTTCAGGGGATAAACACGGCGACCTCTATAGTCGATTACGCATCGAGGAAGAAGATAGACCTAATAGTTATAAACACACACGGGAGAAAGGGTATTAAGAGGCTTATCATTGGAAGCGTTACGGAAAAGGTCATTCAGGAGGCTCCGTGTGCAGTACTGGTTTTAAAACCTTGAATTATGGAACCAAGACGGTCGGTTCTCTTTGCTGGTAGAACGGAATCCCTACAGCTTACAGGCCTGTGGGTCGCATTTTGAGAAGTGCTCTTTTTCAAATACCTCTTCCTCTACACCCAGTTCCAGCACCTGTTCCCTTCTTGAGCCATAGCGAAATATCGTGATTCCCTTGCACCCCAGTTCATAGGCTAAGATATAAGCCCTCTTTACATCCTCGACCGTTGCCTCCTCAGGCATATTGATGGTTTTTGAAACGGAATTATCCACGTGCTTTTGAAATGCGGCCTGAATCCTGATGTGCTGTTCATATGGGATCTCCAGGGCTGTAACGAAGATCCTCCTTGCGTCCTCCGGTATCTTTTTTATGTTCTTTAGGGTTCCCTTCTCCAGTAGCTCTTCTATGAGTTCGTCGCTGTAAAAACCCCTTTTCCGGCTGTATTCCAGGAACACGGGGTTGATTTCAAAAAGAGACTGACCCTCGAGGACATGGGTTCTCCTATAGGCCACCGCGAATATAGGTTCTATGCTCGATGTGGTTCCGGCTATTATACTTATGGTTCCGGTTGGGGCAATGGATGTAACCGTGGTGTTTCTCATCCTTATCCCCTCTCCGTGGTATTTGCTTTTTTCCCAATTGGGGAAGACGCCCCTTTCTTCTGCCAGCCTTATGGAGGCTTTCGTGGCCTCCCCGTGTACGAATGACATGATCCTTTCGGCCAGGCCTATGGCTTCCTCCGAGTCATAGGGGACTCCGAGCCTGATTAGCATTTCGGCAAATCCCATGACCCCTAAGCCGACCTTTCTATTCTTCTTCGTTATCTCCTCAAATTGGGGAAGGGGAAAGTCATTAACCTCTATAACGTTATCCAAGAACCGTATCGCCTTCTCTGTCGTTTCTCCTAGTTTTTCCCAATTGATCGTGGTCTTTGCGTCTTTTTCCTCGACCATGTGGGATAGATTTATGGAGGCCAGGTTACAGCTCTCATAGGGGAGTAGTGGTAATTCACCACAAGGATTAGTGGCCTCAATCTCCCCTAACCCCTTGAGCGGATGGCCCTTATTTATAGCATCCAGGAATAAAAGCCCTGGGTCTCCAGAAGCCCAGGCGGACTCGGCTATCGTATCAAAGACCCGTCTAGCCTTTAACCTTCCTACCGTCTTTCCTGTCCTTGGATGGATGAGTTCGTATTCTGTATCTCTTTTTAAGGCATCCATAAAGGCATCCGTAACCCCTACGGATAGATTGAAGTTCCTGAGAACCCCTTCTTCTAGCTTTGCCGTGATAAAATCCATGATGTCCGGATGATCCACCCTTAA
>CAZWVA010000030.1:0-12812 GCA_964636885.1 uncultured Spirochaetia bacterium | reverse complement strand
TTGCCCCTCTTCTCTTCCCCCCTTGCTTTATGTTCTCCGTCGCGCTGTCAAATATCTTCATAAAGGAAACTGGCCCTGAGGACTCTCCACCAGTCGAGGCGACTACCGATCCCTTGGGACGGAGCCTGGAGAACGAGAATCCCGTTCCACCTCCGGTTCTTTGAACCAATGCCATCTCTTTAATGGCTTCAAATATACCCTCCATAGTGTCCTCAACGGGAATGACAAAACAGGCACTGAGCTGTCCCAGGTGGGTCCCGGCGTTCATAAGCGTGGGGGAATTGGGGAGAAAATCCAGGGAGGTCAGGATCCTTAGGAATTCACCCTCCCAGTAGTCGACGTCTTTTGGTTTTCCGAGTAGAAGCTCGGCATACGCGATACTTTTAGCGACCCTTTGGAAAAGCTCCTCGGGGGTTTCTATTATATTCCTCTTAATATCCCTTCTTAGATACCTTGCCTCTAAGACCCTTAGGGCGTTTTGGGATAGCTCCACTGCCTTCTCCTCTGGTTCTTCTCTTATGCTACTCTGTGATATAGGATAAACTACTCTTCCTTAACCATCCAGTCATGGAGGTTTGTAGGTCTTAGCTCGGTTGGTGTTCTCCTATGACTGTTATGTTCTTAGGGGGTATATGAGATGGGAAGGAATATTCTCGTTCGGTCATTAACGGGAAAGCCGCCACACGAGGAGTATGTCGAGATCGTTGAAAGGAAGGGCATTGGGCATCCTGACACGATTTGCGATAGTGTCGTCGAGAGGGTTTCTATTGCCCTAAGCGGGTATTACTTAGGGGAGTTTGGGGTTGTGATGCATCATAACGTCGATAAGGGGTTGCTTATCGGAGGGATCGCGAGCCCTTCTTATGGTGGAGGGGATATCGTTAAACCAATCGAGATAACTGTGGTAGGAAGGGGTATAAAAGAAAGGAATGGAAGGTCCTTACCCATCGATGAGATAGCCAAAGAGGCGGTGCTTAAGTGGTTAGAACAGAATATAAGGCATCTCGATGTCGAAAGGCACGTAAGTATAGATGTGAAGATAAGACCTGGGAGCAGGGATCTGATAGAGCTTTTTGAAAGGTTCGGCGGTGGAGATGTACCTTTATCAAACGATACCTCTATTGGGGTCGGTTTCTACCCATTGGATGAGCTTGAAAGGTGCATTAAAAAGACGGAGGCTTTACTCAATAGTCCAGAAACAAAGGGGGTATATCCCTTTATAGGGGAGGATATAAAGGTTATAGGAATAAGGAATGGAGATAGGATAAAACTCACGATTGCCATGGCGGTTGTGGACAGATACATCTCGAATTTAAGTGACTACATTGACAAGATCAACGCGGTTAAGGAGCTTGTGATTCGTGAGGTTTCATTTGGTTCCAGTTTTGAAGTCGATATAAATACGGCGGATAGCTACGAAAGAGAGAGCATATATCTTACCGTTACTGGAACCAGCGCTGAGCAGGGAGACGATGGCCAGGTTGGAAGGGGAAATAGGGTTAACGGTCTCATAACGCCCTATAGACCGATGAGCCTAGAGGCTGCCGCTGGTAAGAACCCCCTAAGCCATATCGGCAAGATCTACAATCTCTTTGCAAACGATTTGAGCACGGCCATAGTCGAAAATGGTTACGCGAAGGAAGCCTATGTTTATATAGCTTCTCAAATAGGAAAGCCAATAAACCAGCCCCAGATTCTCGATATAAGGGTTAGGGGTAAGAGCCCGGATAGAGAAGCTATAAGAAGGTTGGCGGATGAGATGCTCTCCGAGATGCCTAATCTATGGAAAAGGGTTTTAGAGGGTAGGTATAGGATCGCGTGATAGAAGAGGGACTCACGTTCTACGTCTGCGTTAAACGCATCGATCAGCCTCGCTCGACGGGATAGATTACGACGCGTCGCAGTGGCTCGTGCCCCTTACTCTCTGATAGGAGTCCGTACTGCTCAACTAGTCTATGCTGCAATCCACGGATGTAGGCATTATGGGGTTGTAATTCAACGGGTTGATTCTCCGAGACCACTTTTGTAATGGCCTCCTCAACCTCGTGTAAAGCGGCTTCCTGTTCGTCCATATAATCCGTTTCCTCGAATATATCACGTAGGAAATCCTGGATATGCTTTAACGTATCGGCCTTTATCGTGTAGAGTGGAACGCCTTTATCGGCCGCCTTTCTCAGTTTTTCTGACCGGCCTTTATGGTGTCCTTTGAGTGTTAAAACAAGGTCCGCCTGATCCAGATTTGTGGTGACATAAGCCGGCACCCTCAGTTCTCGGATCGCGCGTTCCAACCGTTTTCTTGTAACGCCATAGGGATAGATGTGAAGTACCCTTCTCTTCAATCCCTCGATGAGGGGTTGCCTATGTGTGGGAGCGGTTGCTGATATGACCTCTGCCTGTGATACCACTTCAAACTCACCGTCTTCCTTCCTCACTCTGACTTCTGGGTTGGGAGGTGTACCTCGCAGAAACTGATCTACCACCTCGGCCAGGTCACGGTGAATGGCAAAACGATCCTTACTCTGGATTTCAACCAGAACGTCAAATGTAGGCGGTGCCTTGCGCTCCAGTATAGTTTTTTGTGTACCACGACGCTTGGCCTCTTCGTCGCTTAGTGTTACGGGTTGGATGCCACCTACGAGATCGGATAGTGTGGGGTTTAGGAGCAGGTTCTCAAGGGAATGACCGTGGGCTGTAGCGATTAGCTGAACCCCCCTTTCTGCGATGGTTCGGGCGGCCATGGCCTCGGCCTCTGTGCCGATCTCGTCTATTATAATCACCTCTGGCATGTGGTTCTCTACGGCCTCTATCATCACCGAGTGTTGGCGCTCTGGGGATGTAACCTGCATACGTCGGGCGCGGCCAATACCCGGGTGGGGGATGTCGCCGTCCCCGGCGATCTCGTTTGAGGTGTCTACTACTATGACCCGTTTCTCCAGCTCATCGGCAAGCACACGGGCGGCCTCTCTTAGCATGGTGGTTTTCCCTACTCCCGGTCGCCCTAGGAGTAGGATGTTCTTTCCCGATTCTATAACGTCTCTTAGGATATCCACTGTCCCATAAACGGCTCGACCCACTCGACAGGTAAGCCCAACTATGTTTCCCAATCGGTTTCGAATGGCCGAGATACGGTGGAGCGTGCGTTCGATACCGGCACGGTTATCCTGGGTGAATGTGCCAATCTGGCCGACTACGTATTGAATATCCTCACGAGAGATCAATATGTCACTCAGATAAATAGCCCGGTCTACGTACCTTACCTCGAGTTGTCTTCCTAAATCGAGGACTATTTCAACGAGGTTTTCTGGATTGCCCTGTTCCTCGATGGCCGCTCGAATGGGAGGCGGCAGGACCGCTAGGAGCAGATCGAGGTTGTCGGTTATTTCGAGTCGCCGTCCAGCCATATTAGAATTATATCAGGTGCTTACAGTTCATTAAACCTTACCGCTCTTCTTCGTATGGGTTCTCGGCGGAGTTCAGTATCTCTTGGAGTCTCTCATCAAAGAGCTCTTCATTTACGTCCTGAGGGAAGAAGAATTCCGACTTGTGGTAATAGGAATCACTCTCAGTGCGGCCAGTTTTTTGTAACATCGGAATCCCAAAGTCGCGACAGGTCTCTCTCAGGCAACTATAGAAGTAGTCCATTTCATACCGGCCTACGTCTCTATCTACATACCATTTTGTCTTCATAAACACCCCCTTTGGTTAGAAAGAGTTTAACCTATAGGAACCCGTTGAAAAGGGGCAAACCCCGGGGTGTATTTCCATAAAGGAATAGGAGTCGCATTAGATAAAAATAAAGGCGAGCTTCACTCGCCTTTAGGCAGGAGCTCCTCGATACTCTGAGGTCTTGCCGCTTTCTTGTTTCCATTATTAATTTAAGCATTTTCCCCCATATTGCAAGGGACTTGATTCATCTTCCGGCTATTCGATAGATGTCTCGCCTATCCCTTCAATTGAGATACCGTTTCCTTCGAATCGGATCCCAACATCGTCAAGGAACCTTCCCACGATCTCCGCATTGGTCTTAATATGTCCGGTTACCTCCGGAACCCTAAAGTATGACCTCCCGCGGGCTAGGGCAAGAGGAAGTATCAATTGGTCAGCCGTATGTTCATCAACCGTAGCGTCGGTTTTAAGAAAACCAAGGAGCCTCTTACAGGCCTCTTCAGATACCTCTTCCATCCTCTTTCCTCTTTCTCCGAGGGCGCTGTAGCACACGATTGTATTCTCAAACACCGCTTTCAGGAATACGATAGCCCCGCGCCCGTAAGACTGTAGCTCCCCTGTTTCTATTTGATTTGGAATACCGTTTTCCCCGAGTATCTGAATGGCTCTATTCTTTCCCCTTTCTGCAACCTCCCTTGGAAGCCCTCCGACTGCCGAAATCCCAAAAACCCTTACAAGACTACCCCTTTCCCTAGATTCGAGCGGCAAGAGCGTATCCACAGGCCAAATGGTGGCTGTTACCTCTCCACCCCCTCTTGGATAGAACCCGGCCCGTTTTAACTCCATCTCTGCCCGGAAGCCTATACGTCTCATAAATACGAGCCATCCCTCTTTAAGGAACTCATAGGGTGGGCTCCAGGGGACGTGTGTGCCGCCCCTCACCGTGATAACAGAGATGGACTTGCCCTTAAGTGCCAGTGGAAAAAAGACGGTTTGAATTATTAGGGATGTTGCCCCGGCAGTTCCCACATCCAGTTCGTACCGCCTGGATTTAACCTCATTCGGTATGAACCTCAGCCGGAGTGAACCTAGCTTTGCCCCCTCTACATGGGCCGAGCTTATCTGTGTAGCCGCCTGTACGGACATTAGGTGCTGAGGACGTAGCCCGGGTTCCCTTCTTCCCGCCCTTATGTTCACTATCTCAAATGGCTTTCCCGTGATTATAGAAAGAGAAAGGGAGGTTCTAAGGATCTGGCCACCACCCTCACCGTAGGATCCATCTATCACTATGATGTCCATAGTAGGCCTTAAATCCCCTTCGTTTTATTTCCACCATAGATATACGAGGTGGTTTTCTCCTAAATTAAGCATAAATCCTCAGCATACGTGTTTAAATAGGATAAAGAAAAAAGTAAAATTCTCTAAGAGAATGCGGCCTAGTAACGAGGAGATCGCCGGTGTGCTAGAGCGTATCGCCGTCCTTCTAGAGGCGCAGGGTGCGAGTACGTTCCGCATACGTGCATACAGCGCCGCCGCTAAAACCGTTCGGGAGAGTCCACGGTCGATAGCCGATATTCTTAGGGAGGAAGGAAGGGATGGACTCGAACGTCTACCGGCCATCGGAAAGAGCATTGCGTCTGTCATTGAGGAGTACGTGCATACGGGGCGAACCGGGATACTGGAGCGTCTGGAGGGGCAGGTATCCCCTGAGGACCTTTTTACCACTATACCGGGGATTGGGGAGGAGCTAGCAAAGCGTATACATAGGGAACTCAAAATAGACACACTCGAAGAGCTTGAACTCGCCGCACACGATGGGCGCCTCGAGCGCCTGGCCGGCTTTGGAGAGAGGCGTGTGCGGGGTATTCGGGATACACTAGCCGGTATGCTAAGTCGCTCGGCACGTCAACGTGCAAGGAGGTTGCGTTGGTTAAAGACCCACGGTATCTCAGAGGAGCAACCACCCGTGGAGATGATATTAGAAGTAGATGAGGAGTATAGACGGAAGGCCATGGCAGGCGAACTCCCCACAATCGCACCACGTCGTTTTAATCCCGAAAAGAAGGCATGGCTTCCGGTTCTCCATACCGAGCGCGGTGGGTGGTCCTTTACCGCTATGTACTCTAACACGGCACTCGCACACGAGCTTGGTATGACGCGAGATTGGGTAATCGTATACTACGAGCGGGATGGCCAGGAGGATCAATGCACCGTTGTCACGGAGCGTCGTGGTCGGCTCGCAGGTCGACGCGTTATCCGAGGTCGTGAATCCGAGTGCCTGGCGTTTTACTCGAATAGGGTCGAGAAGGAGGGGTCTAAGTAGACCCATCTATACCATGGATCGGTTGGATAGCAAAGGGGTTGGTCTACAAGAGGGATTAAAAAGATGAAAAGGATATTGGTGGTTCCTTTTAAGGGGGTGGACAAAGGGGTAATAGACCATCTAGAGAGAAAGATCAAAGAGATCTTAGGGTATGAAGTAGTGGTTAATGAAGAACAGGCAGTTATACCGGTCTGTAGAAAAAGGGGTACTCAACTGTTTGCGAAGGACCTCTTCCCTGTTCTAAGAGGAGAGCTAAGAAAGAAAGACACGGATGCGGTGCTCGGTGTTATAGGTGAGGATCTATACGTTGAGGGTTTGAATTTTATATTCGGATTGGCCTATTCGGATCTGTCCATAATATCTCTACACAGACTGGTTTCGGAAGATAGGGGGTTGTTTTATAGAAGAGCGGTTAAAGAGGCGGTTCATGAGCTTGGCCATTTAGCCGGTCTTGGGCATTGTTCCAACGCGAGATGCGTCATGCGTTTTTCAAACAGTCTGGAGGACACGGATGTAAAAAACGAGACCTTTTGTGGTGAGTGTAGAGAGAGGTTAAAGGGCATGGTTGATTATACCTAGTGTATACAGCCGGTCTCCTCATTCTCCTAGTCGTCATGGTGGGAGCAAGGGGGGTATCAGTTATGGGAGGGAGGCTATACGTTGGAACATCGGGTTGGATTTATAACGACTGGAATGGGATTTTCTATCCTGAGGGTTTGTCATCGAAGGATAGACTACGATACTTCTCTCGGCATTTTAAGACTGTGGAGGTGAATTACTCCTTCTATCATCTTCCCCGACCCGAGACCTATAGGAATTGGTATGATCAAACCCCTTCAGACTTTGTTTTTGCCGTAAAGTCGAGTAGGTTTATAACCCATATCAAGCGGCTTAAAGGTGTGAGAACCGCCTGGAAGAGATTTATAGAAAACGCCTTGTGTCTCAGAGAAAAGCTGGGCCCCATTCTCTTCCAATTCCCAGCGAGCTTTAAAGCCGATTCAGAGAACGCGAAGAGGTTAGAAGGATTCCTCGGATTTATAAACTCACCGGATCTCAGGTTCGCCTTTGAGTTTCGTCATAAGAGCTGGTGTGAGGGCGAGGGGGTATTCAAGATCCTAAGGAAGCATAACGCCGCCTGGGTAATCTCCGACTCTTCCCGTTATCCAAAGTTTGAGGCTGTTACCGCCGATTTTATCTATATGAGGATGCACGGTCCAAGGGCCCTTTTTAGCTCGAAATACGAAGAAGAGGAGTTGAGAACCGTTTCCCAGAAGATCAGGGAATGGCTGGGAGAGGGACTAGATGTTTACTCCTATTTCAATAACGATTTTCATGGATACGCTATTCAAGATGCAAAGGAACTCTTGAGGCTACTTGTCGAGTAGAGGGGACGCTTGTTCAAAGAGGCTTATTGCTTTTTGAAATGTCTCATGTGGTTTATTAGGCTGAGGCACTTCTTCTTACACGTCGGTGCGCCTCTAAAAATGGAGCAGTACACAACATCTACGAAGGGAGTCTCGTCGGTTCCAGCCCTTCTTATGAACTCGGCGGTTACCTTCTTTCCGGTGACGGGACATATGAAGGAATGCACCTCGCTTATCTCATCAAAATACCACTCCATACGAGGTGAGAATCTCTTATTTGTGTTTCTTTCCACCGTTTCTTCTATCATTCTACTCACCTCCTCCTTACCTAAACTAATCATTAAACCCCGATTTACAAGTATGCAGGATCGTGATTATCTATTTCCGTGTGAAACGTATCCAAATCCGTTGGCATAGAATTTGCCTATGTGTGCCTTAGGGCAAGGAATTCGAAGGATAAAAGTATAAGGAGGTGTAACTATGGCACTTGCAGAGATAAGTGTTATCCCAATTGGCACTCCGACATCCAGCATAGGTGATTGGATTGCGGAGTCAATAAGGACGCTTCAGAATGAGAAGATTAAATACGAGGTGAGCCCTATGGGAACTCTTATAGAGGGAAAGGCCTCGGATATATTCAGGATCGCGGGAAAGATGCATGAGACAGCGCTAAAGAAGGGGATCAAGCGGGTGATTACAACTCTAACGGTAGACGACCGCCGTGATAAAGAGGTTACGATGAGGAGTAAGGTCATATCGGTTAAAAGGAGGCTCCGGGCTTCTACGAAATCCAAATAGGGTTCGTATCACGTATGTATGATTCGGCGTCATAAAGACGCCGAGCGAAAGCGTACCCGTTTCTCTAAGGCGAAACGAGGCCGTACTTCCCGTTTTTCTTCCTGTATACGATCCCTATCTCTCCTGTCTCGGCATTCCTAAAGGGCAGGAAGAACCTCCCTTCGTCCTGAAGCACCATTAAGGCCTCCTCTACGCTGAGGGGCTTATCTATCGGGATTTTCTCTACCACTACGAGATCGAGAGGATAGGATGGAACCCCTTCTTCATGACTCTTTGCCTTCTCCCTTGCGGCTTCCTTTCTCTGTTCGAGACGCCTCTCTTTCAGCCTGTTGAGCTGTCTCTCTATATCATCAAGAGCGAATTCTAGGGACATATAAACATCGTTACTCTCCTCCCAGGCATGCAACGTCCCGCCACCGGCTGTCTTTAGGTAGACGTCTATATCAGCGCGGTGACGCTGCCTGTGCTTTTCTACGGTAAAGGTCACTATTACATCGACCTCACCCTCTCCTACCTCCTTTAGATGGCGTTCAAATGTGGAGAGCTTGTGCTCAACATAGCTTTTTAGATCCTCAGATATGTCTATTCCCTTACCTACGAACTCTATATTCATCCATGTGCCTCCTTATAGGATTCATCTATCTTTTGGCCTCTAGGTGCTCTCTTCGTCTTTATGTGTTCTTTCCATCCGGTTATTGGGCAAGTGGTATGCCAGTAGTTTCTAAGACCCAATTCGCTAGAAATACACGGGGATTTGATTTGATTGGTATCCAAGGTATAAGTATCCACCCTGTCAGATGTCTTATTTTCTGACAGATAGGGTTTCCTAAAAAGGCGTATCCTTGTATAATCCCTAAATAGTCCAGTAGGTTAGGTGACCAAATCTAGTGGCATACGGTTTGCACAAAACCAAAGAACCGTCGTGGTGGATAGGATATACGGGCATATGGGTTTAACATGTGTCCATTAAACAAAACCAGGTAGGGGGTGGATTATGTCTATTTCAATAAAATTAAAGGGATTTCTCGACGAAAACGGGATAAAATACGATTTGATTACACATTCAATGGCATACACCGCGCAGGAACTGGCCAATAAGATGCACGTATCAGGTATGGAGATAGCCAAGGTGGTTATAGTTAAAATAGACGGTCGATTCGCGATGGCGGTTATGCCAGCTCCTCATCACGTCGATATCGATAGGCTGAGGGAGGCCGCGGGGGCTCAAAGGGTTGAACTCGCCACGGAAAAGGAATTTCAGGACCTATTTCCCGACTGTGAGGTCGGGGCAATGCCGCCTTTTGGTAATCTATACGGTCTACCTATATATGTCGCAAGGCCTTTGGAGGATGATGAGTACATAGTATTCAACGCGGGTAGCCATACGGAAGCCATTCGGATGGGGTATGCTGACTTTATCCGATTGACTAACCCCGTGGTAGCCGATTTTACCCGTTTAGGTGGTTAGGCGAGTTAAGTAACTGAGGCCAAGGGTTGTGTCTCCCTGGGTTTAAGGTAAAGGCACCTTGCGTGCCAATGCCTTTTCTACATCTCTAAGATCTCGTTTTAAAAGGAGGGTTGCAGATGATAAAACTGGACAGGATACTCTGGACAACGGATGGGTCGAAGGACGCAGAGTTCGCTTTAAACTATGCCAAGCTATTTGCAAGGAGCTTTAACTCCGAGATTATAGGGCTTCATGTAATAAAGGTGATCGATAAGAGGGTTTGGTCTTTTCTCGGCGGGAGGATAGACCTTAAGGGTTGGGCCGAAGATGCGGCCAGCAAGTGGCTTGATCTATTCGAGGAGGTCAAAGAGGATCTTGAGAGAGAAGGAATTAGTTTTACCTACAGGGTTATGACCGGATCACCACACGAAGTGATCGTGAGAGTCGCAAATGACGAGAAGGTCGATCTTATAGTAATGGGAAAAAGGGGGCTGGGTCTTAAGGATAGACTCCTGGTCGGCAGTAGCACGATTAAGGTGCTAGAGAGGTCTCGGATACCTGTCCTTGCGATAAAGGGTAAGGGAGGAAGATCACTGCCCAGGATAAGAAAGATACTCGTTCCATTTGACGTATCGGAGAGATTCGACTCGGCCTTAAAATACGCCATCTCTTTGGGTAAGGCTTTTGATGCGATTGTTTCCCTTGTCTATGTGCTTGAGCTTATTAGTTACCCTTACGAGTTTCCACTCGGCATATTAAACGAGATGCGAAGCGCCTATGATAAAGAGCTTGAGGAGAGGATTGCGGAATTGTCCCCTCAGGAAGGTGACGGGGTAAAAATAAAGCACAAGGTGATAGAATCGATTAATCCTTACCTGGGGATTATTGGGTATGCGGAGAGCGAGAAGGTGGATCTAATCGTAATGAATACGCATGGAAGAAGGGGGATAAAGAGGCTTATTCTGGGAAGCGTTGCGGAAAAGGTGATTCAGGAGGCCCCGTGTTCAATACTCGCCCTTAAGCCTTCGAGGTAACTGTTTCTCGTTCTTATGCCTTTAGGCGGTCTTTCCGATAAGGGACGGCGTGTTTCCCTAAGAGTATTGAATATACGTTTTCCAGCCGATAACCTTTAGTATCTGTAGACTCGCATGGTTAGACGTAAAAATACACCTATAGATACGGATAGCGACCCCATCGATCGGGCCTCATCCACGGTGGAAGAGATGAACAATCCACAGGCCGAACCCGAACCGCATGTGCCTGCTCCCATTCGCCCACGCTTTGTGCTTGACACCAGCCTCTTCGTTAATCCCGATGCCCGGCGTAAATTCGGTGAGAGTGTGGATCATGCCGTAAACCGGCTCCTTAAAATCACACGGGAGAGGAACTTCGAGATCTATATGCCCGTCTCGGTTTTTCGTGAGCTCTCAAACTTCGCTTCATCCGAGGCCCTCATATCCTTTCGCCGAGATGCCGTGGTTCGTTCCCCCGACCTGTATAGCTTGCAGATACCGGCTGCCGTTTTCCATTCCTTCATTCGGGAGATGCGTGACCGTATAAACAAGGGGCTCCGAATAGCCGAGGATGCGATCTATAGAAAACCCACCCCTGAGAACCTGCGCCGATTGAGACAGGAATACCGAGAGGCCCTACGCGGTGGTATGGTGGATAGTACGGAGGATCTGGATGTGATCCTACTCGCAAAGGAGATCGGGGGTACCATTATATCGGCCGATGAGGGGATCGCAAAGATGGCAGAGGCACTCGGCATCGAGGTCTGTTCGGCTAGCTACTTTATAAGTATGTACGGGGAAGAGGAGGGTACGGAGTAAAGAAGATGCCCGATCTGGTACGTGGTGTTGAGGAGAGGGAATATAAGGGGCTAAAATACTTGCGTTATACAGATGACGTTGGCTCTACTCTGAGGGGAACGGTCGTTCTCTTTGATGCAAGCGGTCAGATACCGATACGTACTATTCCGGGCTTTCCCCACATAAGGAGGGTCTATCGTTTGCGTCCAGGGGTACGGCGTTTTTTCCATACGAATCCGTTCTTTGTAGAGGAGAAACTAGACGGTTATAATGTGAGGCTCTTGCTTCATCAGGGGCAGATTCTCGCCTTAACACGGGGTGGTTTCGTGTGTCCCTTTACCTCAGAGTGGGCTGAGGTTTGGTGGCGCAGATACGGGCTCGACCGTTTCTTTAAAACCTATCCTGACTACGTCTTGTTTAGCGAGGTACTGGGGGATAACCCCTATAATTCTCAAAGGGACCCTACGGTTCCCACGGGGCTCTATTTCTATGTGTTTGATATTATGGGCTCCGACGGGGAGTTCCTCCATGTTCGTGATCGCTATAGGCTGGTTGAAACCTATGAACTGCCGACAGTTCCACTCTTAGGACAGTTTACCTATGATCGTATTGACGAGCTATTCGAGGTCGTACGTAACCTCAATGAACATGAAAGGGAAGGGGTGGTACTTAAAAGCAGTACGAGTAAACGGGCGATGAAGTTCGTAACACCCAGTTCGGACTTACGGGATATCAGGGATAACCTGATTCTCGAATTCGATCTGGATCCTGGCTTTATTACGAACCGTATATTGAGGGCATCGCTTTTCGTAAGGGAGTTTGGTTTAAACGAGGATAGATACGCTTCTCTTCTCGGCAAGGCGTTCTTAGACGGCTACTCGGCTCTTGAGGGATTTGAATCGGCGAGCGAAAAATATACGATTTATGTGAGGTGTATCGAGACTTGGAATGAACTTCGCACACTGCTAAGCGACTACGTCTCCGTTAAAACCGATCGCGTTCAGCCGGTTGTCCTAGACGGCCAGGAGATGCTCTGTGTGGAGTTTAAGCGGGTCTTTCGTAAAAGTACCCGTCGTTACAGAGAGATCCTTAGGGGTTACGGCCATGTTGATTAAATGTCCCTATCGCTTCGGCACATGGGTTTTTCATGGGTAGAACCGAATCCCCCTACCATTAGAAATCATCCTATATTAAGACGGTAGACATAGGGTCTAGCTGATCTTGCATCCTAACCGTCTCTATTGTGTATTAATCCCTGTGCTAGTTTCTAATAAGATGGCATAAAAGTTGCCAGTAGAATCGGTAATGCTAGAGGATAAGGAAGATAGAGAGGACATATCCACTAGGCCGCTTCCGGCTCCCTCGACCTCTATGGAGAGGTACCTGGCCGAGATAAGCAACTA
>CAZWVA010000029.1:1029-31752 GCA_964636885.1 uncultured Spirochaetia bacterium | reverse complement strand
TCCGATAAGAGGGTAATTCTTATGGAGATTGACGGAACGATAAACCCCGCTACCTATGACTACATGAGATCGGGCATAGACAAGGCCAAGGAGGACTCGGCGGAGGCCCTTGTGGTTATCCTTGACACCCCCGGTGGGCTTCTCTCATCCACAAAGGAGATAGTGAAGCTGATGTTAAACTCCACCGTTCCTATCGTTATATATGTCTATCCAAGCGGTGCTACCGCCACGTCTGCCGGTGTGTTTATAACGCTCTCCGCCCATATAGCGGCCATGGCCGATGGGACCAGTATAGGTGCTGCCCATCCCGTTTTGCTTTCGCCAGGCAGTGGTGAAGGGGAGGGGGACAACGAGGGTAAAAAGGGGCAAAGCGATCAGAAGAAGTTTAATGAGAAGATCGAAAACTTCGCCTCTTCCTTCATAGAGAGTATAGCGGAGAAAAGGAAGAGGAATACCGAGTGGGCGATTGAGGCCGTAAGGAGTAGCGCTTCGATCACGGCAACCGAGGCTTTAAAGAAGAACGTGATTGACATCGTTTCCCCTAATCTGAACGATCTTCTCAATCGTATTGACGGACGTGTGGTTGAACTCCCCGACGGCAAGAGGGTGCTTAAGACAAAGGGGGCGGTTGTCGAGAGGTTTGACATGAATCTCAAACAGAAGCTGGTTGACACTCTAAGCGTCCCCGATATCGCCTTTCTTTTAATCTCCCTGGGTTCCCTTGGGCTTCTTCTAGAGTTCTACAATCCCGGTTTGATCTTTCCCGGTGTGGCCGGCGCGATATGCCTCCTTCTCGGCATGGTTTCCCTCCAGATACTCCCTTTTAACTATGCGGGGCTCGCGCTTCTTGTGCTTTCCATTTTACTCCTCATCCTTGAGATCTACGTAACGAGCTTCGGGATCCTTGGGGTCGGTGGTATAATAAGTTTCATCCTGGGGGCGCTTCTCCTCTTTGATACGCCTCAGTCTGATGTCAGAGTAGGGTTTGATGTCGTGCTCTCCGCCGCACTGGCGATAGGGCTCTTCTTTCTATTTGTGGGGTATTACCTTGTTAAGGCCCAGCGCTCTCACACCCCGGTCGGGTTTGAAGGGTTTTTGGGTGGAGAGGAAGGCGTTGCAGTAACGGATATCGAGGGCAGTGGTAAGATCTTCATCCACGGCGAGTACTGGGATGCCGAAAGCGAGGAAAGGATCAAAAAAGGCGATAGGGTAAGGGTGGTCGAAGTGAAAGGCGGTTTCAGGTTAAAAGTAAAAAGGGTATAAAGTCATCGAATAGGAGGACGTTATGTCAACACCCGTTTTGATATTCGTTGCTTTTATAGTGCTCATTCTTCTTTCAGGGGTTAAGGTGTTAAACGAGTACGAACGAGGGGTGGTATTCAGGCTCGGAAGGATAGTTGAGCCTAAGGGGCCGGGTATTACGTGGATTATCCCTGGGATTGATAAGATGGTGAGGATAAGCCTTCGGTTAATCACGATGGACGTTCCACCCCAGGACGTTATAACGAGGGATAACGTCTCCGTCAAGGTTAATGCGGTTGTCTACTTTCGAGTGGTTGACCCTGTAAAGGCCGTGATACAGGTGGAAAACTACCTATATGCGACCTCTCAGCTCTCGCAAACGACCTTAAGGAGCATCCTCGGTCAGGTCGAACTCGACGACCTTCTATCAGAGAGGGAGAAGCTAAACGTTCAGCTGCAGGAGGTCTTGGACAAGCATACGGATCCCTGGGGGATCAAGGTTTCCCTTGTGGAGATCAAATACGTTGACCTTCCTCAGGAGATGCAGAGGGCGATGGCACGGCAGGCCGAGGCCGAAAGGGAGAGGAGGGCAAAGGTCATAAACGCAGAGGGGGAATTCCAAGCGGCAACAAGGCTTGCCGAGGCATCTAATATCCTTTCTCAGAATCCGATGTCGCTTCAGCTTAGGTTCCTTCAGACCCTCACGGAGATAGCGTCTGAGAAGAATTCCACTCTCGTATTTCCACTTCCCCTCGACCTTCTAAGGCCGTTTCTTGAGAGGGCTCGAAGTGATTAAGTCTCTAGTTCTATTAGATTGAGCTCTATATATAAAGAGGGCAGATTCCGTAGTTGTTTTCTCTCAAACTGTCGTTATAATAAGACTCCTAGTGTTAAAGATCTACCTTATATTTCTCATCCTTTTCTCCTTTGCCCTCGCTTCCTGTAGGCCGTCAGAAGAGGGGTCGGTACCCTCTTCGGAGGACTACTCGAAATACTCGGATTCCCCGCCCGTTGACGGGGACTGGCTCATTTACAACCTAGGCGCCGAACCTGCGACCCTTAATCCGATTACGGCAACAGACGCATACGAGTCTATTGTAAATGGAGGAAACGTCTACGAGACGCTAGTTAAAAGGGATAACAAGACCCTAGAGATCGTTCCCCTTCTTGCGGATTCGTGGGAAGTCTCCGATGACAAACTCACATATACCTTCCATATAAAAAGAGGGGTTAAGTGGCACGATGGGGTCCCATTTACCTCTAGGGACGTCGTCTTTTCTTATGAGAGGATAATGGATCCAAGGGTTGATGCCCCACAGCTCAGGAATTACTATCAGGACATAAAGAGGGTTGAGGCACTCGATGACTATACCGTCAGGTTCACATACGCAAGACCCTACTTCCTCGCGCTTGAGTTCTGTGGGGGGATGCCGGTTGTTCCAAAGCACGTATTTGAGAAGGGGGACTTTAACACAAACCCCGCTGGAAGGAGCCCCGTTGGAACGGGTCCCTACAGGTTTTTGAGATGGGATACGGGAAGAGAGATAGTGCTTGAGAGGAACGAGGATTACTGGGGGAAGAAGCCGCACATTAAGAGGATAGTCTTTAAGATAATAAACGACCCGGCGGTGGCATTTCAGGTATTAAAGCGCGAGGAGCTCGACCTCACGGGGCTCACGCCTATACAGTGGGCAAGGCAGACCTCATCTGAGGCCTTTAAGAAAAACTACGACAAGCTCGGCTACTTCACGCCGAACTATAGCTACATAGGGTGGAACATGGCCAGGCCCTACTTCTCCGATAGGCGCGTTAGAACCGCTATGACCCACCTTGTAAATAGGGAATCGATCTTAAAAGAGATCCTCTATAATCTGGGTGAGGTGGTGACAAACCCGTTCTATATAAACAGCCCCGAGTACGATAGGTCTATAAAACCCTACCCTTACGATCCGGAAAAAGCGAAGATGCTCCTTGAGGAGGCCGGTTGGGTGGACCACGACGGAGACGGAATAAGGGACAAGGACGGGGTTGATTTCAGGTTTGAGTTCCTCATCCCGGCCGGCTCCGATACGGGCGAGAAGATAGCCACGATATTAAAGGAGGAGCTCGACAGGGTCGGAATAGACATGCAGATAAGAAAGACGGAATGGGCCGTATTTACAACACGGCTTAACGAGAGGAGGTTTGACGCCGTCACACTTGCCTGGTCAATGGGGGTTGAATCCGACCCCTATCAGATATGGCACTCCTCACAGGCCGAGCGGGGCTCAAACTTTGTTGGGTTTAAGAACGTGGAGGCAGATCGGTTGATAGAGGAGGCGAGGACGGAGTTCGATAGGAAAAAGAGAATCGAACTCTACAGGAGGTTTTCTAGAATAGTACACGAGGAGCAGCCTTACACATTTCTCTTCTGCCGTAAGTCCACGGTTGCCCTTCATAAGAGGTTTAAAGGAGTCAAGGTTTATCCACTTGGCCTAGATCCTCTTGAGTGGTTTGTCCCCCTTCCCCTTCAGAGGTACGGTCAGACCGCTCTTAGCCATTGAATAAAGGGATCGGGTACGAATGTATAAGCCCATGTCGATCTACGGCTAGAATATTAAGGATGAGAGCCTACATATTAAAACGGATCCTCCTTCTTATACCGACCCTCTTTGGGATCACCCTTATCACCTTCTTTGTGATACAGCTTGCCCCTGGGAGCCCGGTAGAGAGGAAATTCAACCTCGAGCAGGGGATAAAGGCCGAGGCCATTACAAAGGAGATAATAGAACAGACCAAAAGGCTATACGGCCTCGATAAACCGATTTACGTTCGTTATTGGATATGGGTAAAGCGGGTAGCGACGCTTGATTTCGGGTCTTCCTATAAAGACCATCGTCCCGTTATTGAGAAGATCGCTGAGAGGCTTCCCGTGACCCTGTCTATAAACGTAATCTCCATATTCCTCGCCTATTTTATCTCGATTCCGCTTGGCGTTTACGCAGCCGTTAAGGAGGGAAGTCCTTTGGAACGTGCGATTACCTTCTTGCTCTTTGCGCTCTATTCGGTTCCGAGTTTCTGGTTGGCAATGATCCTCATCTATTTCTTGGGAGGTGGGGATTTCTGGAACGTCTTTCCGGTCTACGGCGTTCTTTCTCCGGGAGCCGAGGGGCTTCCGCTCTCTAAGAAGGCACTCGATTTCCTCTGGCACATTACCCTTCCCGTCATCTGTCTTACATACGGGGATCTGGCTTACCTGTCTCGCTACCAGAAGGGGAGTCTCCTTGAGGTTCTAAGGGAGGACTTTATAAGAACGGCGGTGGCAAAGGGGTTGCCGAGGTCAAGGGTGATTTTCAAACACGCCTTGAGAAACGCCCTGATACCAATAGTCACTATCGTTGCCTCTATTCTTCCGGCGATGATTGGGGGGAGCGTGATAATAGAGAGCATATTCTCCATACCCGGAATCGGGCAACTCGGATTTGAATCCGTGCTCTCACGCGATTATCCGGTTATCATGGCGATTGCGACCATTTCGGCCTTTCTAACCCTGATGGGTATTCTGATTGCTGATATCCTCTACGTCTTGATCGATCCAAGGATAAGCTTTGAAGGTAGAAAATGAGAACCGATAGGAGTCCCGGCTACTGGGGTACGGTCTGGAGGGAATTCAAGAAGGACAGGCTCGCACTTACTGCCCTTATTGTGATATTTATCCTCTGTTTTGTTTCCGTATTTGATGACTTTCTGGCTGGCAGTAGGCCGATTGTACTCAGGTGGAATGGAAGGCTCTATTTCCCCGTCCTTTTCACATACGAGGAGTTCTTCGGTGTGGATTTTAGGGAGCTTGAGGGAAGGCTTAAAGACGGTGACTTTGCCGTATTTCCGCTTGTGAGGTATAGTCCCACTGAAAGCGATCTTCTATCCGTCCTTACCCCTCCGTCGAGGGCCCATCTTTTTGGAACAGACGACAGGGGAAGGGACGTTCTCAGTCGGATGATCCATGGAACCGGGATCTCGCTTTCTATCGGTTTTATAGCGGTTGGCATCGCATCCGTGATCGGGATCCTTATGGGAGGGATAGCGGGATACTATGGAGGGGTAACCGATTTCATAATCTCAAGGCTGTTTGAGGTTATGATGACGTTTCCTGTGTTTTTTCTCATACTCACTATACTCGCATTCAGGGACCCCAGCATTTACAATATAATGGTCGTCATTGGGGCGACCGGCTGGACGGGGATCGCAAGGCTCGTAAGAGGCGAGTTTTTAAGGTTGAGGGAGTACGATTACGTTGAGGCTGCTATTGCCCTTGGCGGAAGCGATCTCAGGGTTATGGTAAGGCACATGCTTCCAAACGCACTCGCTCCGGTTTTAGTCTCTGCGACATTTGGGGTGGCTGGAGCGGTGCTTGTTGAGTCGGGTCTCAGCTTTCTTGGATTCGGTGTTCCTCCTCCGGAGCCGAGTTGGGGAGACGTGCTTTCTCAATCCCAGAAGTACGTGGATTTCGCATGGTGGCTTGTTCTGTTTCCGGGAGCGGCTATATTTGTTACCGTTACCGCTTTCAATCTGGTTGGAGACGGTTTTAAAACGGCTATCGATCCAAGGCTTAGAAGTAGGAGGTTTTGACGTGGAAAATCGCTAAATGAAAAACGTGCTTGAGATTAAAAACCTTAAGGTCTCATTCGGCGATGATGACAAAAGGGTTGAGGTTATAAGCGGGGTTTCTATTTCCATTCCGGAGGGCAGGATAGTCGGGGTGGTTGGGGAGAGTGGATGTGGGAAGACCGTGACAGCTCTTTCCATTATGCGTCTTATCCCTGAACCACCCGGCAGAATCGATGAAGGAGAGGTGATATTTGACGGCGTAAACCTCCTCAGGCTCTCTGAAAGGGACATAAGGGCGATTCGTGGGAACAGGATATCTATGGTCTTTCAGGAGCCGCTTAGCTCCCTTAACCCGGTGTTTTCGGTTGGTGAGCAGATCGGTGAGGTGATAAGAACACATCTCAGGGTTTCCAGGAAGGAGGAGAGGGATCGCGTTATAGAGCTTCTTAAGCTGGTCGGTATCCCCTCACCTGAAAGCAGGATAAAGAGCTATCCGCATGAACTAAGCGGAGGGATGTGCCAGAGGGTTATGATAGCGATGGCCCTTGCGTGTAGTCCAGAGCTCCTTATCGCGGATGAGCCTACAACCGCACTGGATGTTACGATTCAGGCGGGGATCCTTGATCTGATAAATGAACTCAGGGAAAAGATGGGGATGTCCGTTTTCCTTATAACACATGACTTAGGTATAGTGGCTGAGGTTGCGGATGAGGTTTATGTTATGTATGCGGGGAAGGTGGTTGAACACGCCTCAACAAGGGACCTCTTCCGGAATCCTCGACACCCCTATACGGTCGGTCTCATGAACTCGCTTCCCGGTTTCCATGAGAAGAGGGGGAGGTTAAAGCCGATTCCGGGGGTCATCCCAAGCCCTAGGGACTTCCCCAGGGGGTGCAGGTTTCAGGACAGGTGTCCTCTCGTGGTGGACGAGTGCAGAGTTTCAGAGCCGCCTCTTAGACTGGTAGAGGGGCACCTCTCGGCTTGTTTTAGGGCGGATGAGACGAATCCAGAGATCTACGGTATTCTACCCTAATCCGGTTTGTCTTTTGGCATAATATGGAACGTAAGGAACTGGTTAGGTTACATAAATTGAAAAAGTATTTCCCGGTAAAATCTGGGGTTTTCTCCAGGGTAAGTAACCATATAAGGGCCGTAGACGGGGTGGATCTCAGTATATTCGAAGGAGAAACCCTTGGTCTTGTCGGGGAAAGCGGGTGTGGAAAGACTACGCTTGGTAAGACGGTCATAAGGCTCCTTGATCCTACGGAGGGGTCCATATTCTTTAACGGGTTGGATATAACGAACCTAGATTCTGGCAGGTTGCGCCGTCTAAGGCGTGAGATGCAGATGGTTTTTCAGGATCCCTACAGCTCCCTTAATCCGAGGATGAGGGTTCAGAGCATAGTGGGGGAGGGAATCACGATTCACGGTATAGTGCCTAGAAATGAGGTTAAAGAAGAGGTTAAGAGGCTCCTTGGAACCGTCGGTCTTGGGGAGGATGCCCTGTCCCGTTACCCGCATGAGTTTAGCGGCGGTCAGCGTCAGAGGATCGCAATAGCCAGGGCGCTCGCGGTAAGACCGAGATTCCTCGTCTGTGACGAGCCCGTTTCTGCCCTCGATGTTTCGGTCCAGGCACAGATCTTAAACCTCCTCATCTCTCTTCAGGAGGAGTTTAAATTGACCTATCTTTTTATCTCCCACGATCTCCGTGTCGTAAGGCATATAAGCAATAGGGTTTCTGTGATGTACCTAGGAAAGGTAGTGGAGCTTGCGGATAACGAAGAGCTCTATAGAAACCCGCTTCATCCCTACACGAAGGTGCTTTTCTCTTCTATTCCCATTCCCGACCCGACGGCAAAGAAGAAGAGGATTATACTCTCTGGCGACGTTCCCACCCCGATAGATCCGCCTTCTGGGTGCAGGTTTCACCCAAGGTGTCCGATTGCCGTCGAGAGATGTAAGTGGGAAGAGCCTCCGTTAAGGGACCTGGGGGGAGGACACATGGTTGCCTGCCATCTGGTATAGTACGTAAAAATCCTGTAAACTTGCAAAAGCTAAATGTTATATTATTATTTAATGCCGTATTTGTGGATTAGATGGGATTAATATGAGAATCAGGTTGTCAGATATAGGCAAGGAAGGCCTTCATATAGTCACGTTTAGAGGACCGGAGTGGCTGATAAACATCCCTGAGCTCGCCTCAGAGACCGAAGATACCCGTTTATCCTCAAACATCAGGTTCAATCTCAGGCTGGTTAAGGTTCTAAGGGAGATAACCGTTTATGGAACCATACGTTTCTCCATAGTATCACTCTGCGCGAGGTGTCTAAGGGATGTGGATATAGTTCTCTCTCCTGAGGTCAATCTCGTTCTTTCCCCTCAGCACCACGATTGGGAGAGGGATGACAAGGACGTTGACTACGAAACCTATAGCGGCGATGAGTTTGATCTAGGTAGCTATCTTCGCGAGGTAATAGCGATGTCTCTACCCGTTAAGGTGCTCTGTCAGGAAGAATGCAAGGGGCTTTGCCAGGTCTGTGGAGCCAACCTAAATGAGGGTTCGTGTTCTTGCAAGGATGACAGGATAGATCCAAGGTTTGCAGTTCTAAGAGGTCTAAAAATCTAGGAGACTAAGGAGAATACCTAATGGCACTTCCAAAGAGAAAAACCTCTAGGTCCAAATCGAGAAAGAGAAGAGCACAATACAGGGTTTCCCTACCCGCCCTTTCCCTATGTCCAAACTGTAACGAGCTTAAACCCCCTCACAGGGCTTGTCCGAACTGTGGGTACTACAAGGGAAGGACATTCAAAAAAGAAAGAGAGGAGTAAATAACGAATTCCATGATAGCATTTGTATTTCCGGGACAGGGATCTCAGTATGTAGGCATGGGTAAGGAGCTCTACGACGAGTTTGAAGTCGCCCGAAGGACGTTTGAAGAGGCAAGTGACATACTCCATTTTGATCTGGCCAGGTTGTGTTTTGAGGATGATTCCAAGGAACTGAATCTCACGGTAAACGCCCAACCCGCTATCCTCACTGCGAGTGTTGCGGCACTTAGGGTACTTAAGGAAGAGACCGGAATCCAGCCGGGCTTTGTTGCGGGGCACAGCCTTGGAGAGTATACGGCGCTCGTTGCAAGCGGGACCCTGGATTTCGGTGATGCCGTGTGGATAGTGAGAAAGAGGGGGGAATTCACGCAAAACGCGGTTCCTGTGGGGGTAGGCGCGATGGCAGCCGTTTTGGGTCTTAGCGAGGAGCAGGTCGAGGAGATCTGTAGGGAGGCATCAACCGATGGCCTTGTCGTTAGCCCGGCCAACTTCAATGCCCCCGGTCAGACCGTGATTTCGGGGAATAAGGAGGCGGTTGAAAAGGCCGCTTCTCTATCGAAATCGAGGGGTGCAAAGAGGGTGGTTCTCCTTGATGTAAGCGCTCCTTTTCACTGCAAGCTTATGGCCCCTGCTGCGGAGAAGCTGGCACAGATCCTGGATAAGATAAGATTCTCGGAATTCAAGGTCCCCATTGTAACAAACCTGGACGCACGGATTAATATCGATCCTACAAGGATAAGGGGCCTTCTGATAGATCAGGTTATGAGTCCGGTAAGATGGTATGAATCGATAAAAAACCTCTATGAGATGGGTGTTAGAAGGTTCTTTGAGATAGGCCCTGGAAACGTGCTTTCAGGACTCATAAGGAGAACGGTTTCGGATGTTCTGGTGAGGAATTTTGAAAAGGTGAGTCATCTGGAGTCTCTGAGAGAAGATGAGGTTTAAGGACAGGGTAGCGCTTGTAACTGGGGCATCAAGGGGAATCGGAAGGGCCGTAGCTATCGAGCTTGGCATGGAGGGGGCTTTTGTCGTCATTAATTATTCAAGGAGCGAATCGGCGGCAAGAGAGGTGCTTGAACGTATAGAGGATTCTGGCGGGAGGGGCCAACTCCGTCACTTTGATGTATCCGATTTCTCAAGGGTTCAGGATGAAATCAGCAGAATCGGAGAAGAGTTGGGTGGACTCCATATACTCGTCAATAATGCGGGTATCACCAAGGACGGACTCCTCTTAAGGATGAAGGAAGAGGATTGGGACGAGGTGCTTTCGGTCGATCTAAAGGGTGTCTTTAATTGCACGAGGGCTGCCGCAAAGATCATGATGAAACAGAGGTATGGGAGGATCGTGAATATCACGTCCGTTGTGGGTGAGATGGGAAACGCCGGACAGGCCAACTATTCGGCGGCCAAAGCGGGGATAATCGGTTTTACCAAAGCAACCGCAAAGGAACTGGCCTCAAGGGGAATCACCGTAAACGCCGTGAGCCCTGGGTTCATAGAGACCGATATAACCGCTGTTCTTCCCGATGGCGTTAGGCAAAAGTATATGGAGGCGATTCCCGTCGGTAGGTTCGGTGTCCCCGAGGATGTGGCGAAGGCTGTTGCCTTTCTTGCATCTGATGACGCCTCTTATATAACCGGGGAGATTATAAGGGTAAACGGCGGGCTTTACACTTGAAAAAACTTTGGGAGGAATAGAATATGGCAACTCAAACGGAGCAGGAAATAGTTGCTAAGGTAAAGAAAATGATAGCGACTCAGCTTGGCAAGTCGGAGGATGAAGTCACACCCGAGTCCTCATTTATCGAGGATCTTGGGGCGGATTCTCTAGACTTAGTTGAGCTTATAATGTCCATGGAGGATGAATTTGGACTAGAGATATCCGATGAGGATGCGGAAGGAATACTAACCGTTCAGGATGCGATAAACTATATACTGGAGCGTAAGAAATAATGAGAAGAAGGGTTGCAGTTACGGGGATAGGCCTTGTAACACCGCTTGGAACCGGCAATAAGAAAACCTGGGAGGGTATATGCGAAGGGCGCTCGGGTATAGGACGGATTCAAAAATTTGACCCCTCCTCACTTAAGACCCAGATAGCGGGTGAGATCTTGGATTTTGACCCGGCAGCTTTCATGGATTCCAAAGAGATAAGAAGAAGCGACTTGTTTATCCAATATGCGGTTGCGGCGGCTAAGATGGCCCTAGACGATGCTGCCCTTCAGATCACAGACGAGCTTTCTCCTAATGTCGGGGCGATTATAGGCTCCGGAATCGGAGGGATGGATACGTACTATAAGACTGTGCTTGTAATGGAAGAAAGGGGGCCCAGCCGTATATCCCCGTTCTTCGTTCCCAATATCATCGCTAATATGGCTGCTGGGTACGTTTCAATATACTTCAATGCCAAGGGGCCTAACTGTTGCACGACCACGGCATGTGCTGCTGGTGCCCATGCCATAGCGTATTCGGCGATGGCTATTCAGAGGGGGGATGCCGAAGTCATGATAGCTGGCGGAACGGAGGCACCTGTGATTCCCATGACCATAGCCGGGTTTAACGTGATGAGGGCCATTTCAACTAGAAACGAGGAGCCTGAGCGTGCCTCCCGTCCCTTTGATAGGGATCGGGACGGGTTTGTAATAGCGGAGGGTGCTGGGATCCTGGTTCTTGAGGAACTCGAGTTTGCAAAAAGGCGTGGTGCAAGGATATATGCGGAGCTCATAGGATGCGGTATGAGCGGCGATGCCTATCATATAACTTCCCCATCCCTAGACGGGCCTGTAAGGTGTATGAGGAGTACGCTTAGGGATGCAGAGTTAAACCCTGAGGATGTCGATTACATAAACGCCCATGGAACCTCCACCCCTCAGAATGACATCAACGAAACCCGCGCCATAAAAGAGGTATTTGGTGCCCATGCCTATAAGATCCCCGTAAGCTCTACAAAATCCATGACGGGACACCTTCTTGGGGCGGCTGGGGGGATAGAAGCCGCCTTTACGGCCCTTGCCATTTATCACGGGGTTCTTCCTCCTACGATAAACCTCGATAATCCCGAGCCGGACTGTGATCTGGACTATGTCCCGCATACGGCTAGGGAAGCGCGTATAAAGACGGCCCTTAGTAATTCATTCGGCTTTGGTGGGACAAACGTAACCTTGGCCTTTAGAAGATTTGATGGTTAGAAAGAGAATCGCCGTAGCTTCCGATCATGCAGGGGTTGAGTTAAAAGAGGAGATAAAGAGGTTCCTTGTGGAACTCGGATACACGGTGGACGATTTTGGGGCAGATGGTCCGGAGTCGGTGGATTATCCCGACTATGCAAAAGCGGTGGCCGAAAAGGTGTCGAGCGGGGAATACGAAAGGGGAATCCTCTTTTGCGGCTCAGGTGTGGGAATGTCGATTGTGGCCAATAAATTCCCAAGGGTTCGAGCGGTGCAGGTAAACGATATATACACCGCCATAATGAGCAGAAAGCACAACGATACGAACGTTCTTGCACTTGCCGGGAGGATTACCGGGAAGGATTTTGCAAAGGAGATCGTTAGAGCATGGCTTGAAACCCCTTTTGAAGGCGGAAGGCACAAGAAGAGGTTAAAGAAGATAGAGGAGATAGAGGAATCGATTCGCCACAAGAACTCGTCGTAGTCACGGGTTGGTGGCTTCTTTTTTAAGTAAAACTTTCCTATTCGTACTCCTGGGATATAATAAAAAGAGTTAATACATAGATCAATAATCTTATGGAGAGAGAAGATGGCAAAAAACAATCCCTTTGATGCAGTTGATTCCCTAAGGGTCGGTCATAAAACGATAAAGTTCTACTCGCTTAGTCATCTTGAGAAGGCGGTAGGAGTTGATATCTCAAGGTTGCCCTTTTCGATAAGGGTCCTCATTGAGAACGTACTTAGACACTGCGATGGCCATATCGCAACTGAGGAAGACGTTCTCGCCCTTGCCCGCTGGAATCCCAAGAATCCTGAGGCAAAGGAGATCCCATTTATGCCTGCCCGTGTGATACTCCAGGATTTTACCGGGGTTCCGTGCGTTGCCGACCTGGCCGCGATGCGTTCTGCCGTTGAGAAAATGGGGAGGGATACGAAGCGTATAAATCCGATAGTGCCGGTTGACCTCGTCATTGACCACTCCGTACAGGTGGATTTCTTTGGATCGCCGAGCGCTTTTGAAAAAAACGTCGAGCTTGAGTTTGAGCGTAACCGTGAGAGGTACGCTTTTCTTCGCTGGGCACAGAAATCGTTTGACAAGTTCCGTGTGGTTCCCCCTGGCACGGGCATAGTCCACCAGGTCAATCTCGAATACCTTGCAAGTGTTGTCCAGTCAAGTGAAACCAACGACGGGGTCTTTGCCTATCCCGATACCCTCGTTGGGACCGATTCCCATACCACGATGATAAACGGTCTAAGCGTGCTCGGCTGGGGTGTGGGTGGCATCGAGGCCGAGGCCTGTATGCTTGGACAGCCCCTTTATATGCTCATACCGGAGGTGGTGGGGGTTAAGCTCTATGGCGAGTTGCCCGATGGTGCAACCGCTACGGATCTCGTGCTCACCATAACCCAGATGCTAAGGAAAAGGGGTGTTGTAGAGAAGTTCGTTGAGTTCTTTGGACCTGGTCTGAGTCATCTTAGCCTTGCCGACAGGGCGACCGTTTCCAACATGTCACCCGAATACGGGGCGACTATTGGATTCTTCCCCGTGGATGAGGAGACCCTCGTATACCTTCGGGGGACCGGCCGCGATAAAGAACTGGTCGATTTGGTGGAGAGGTACACGAAGGCACAGGGATTATTTAGGACCGATGAAACGGAGGACCCGATATACAGCGATGTCTTGGATCTCGATTTGAGTACTGTTGAGCCATCCCTTGCGGGGCCTAGCCGTCCCCAGGATCGCTTAACCCTAAGGGAGATGAAGGGGGCCTTCCAAACCTATATGACGACGAGGGCAAAGAGGGATGGAGGAGAGTTAAAGGGGGTCGATGTAACCATAGACGGTAGGAAAACGACCCTCTCCGATGGCTCGGTGGTTATCTCGGCCATAACGAGTTGCACAAACACGTCAAATCCATCCGTCATGGTCGGGGCGGGACTCTTGGCTAAAAAGGCGGTCGAACATGGGCTCGGCGTAAATCCCGCCGTTAAGACGAGCCTTGCACCCGGTTCACGCGTCGTCATGGACTATCTGCATGGTGCGGGGCTTATGCCGTACCTGGAAGAATTGGGATTCCACCTCGTCGGATTCGGATGTACGACCTGCATCGGAAATAGTGGTCCACTGCCTGAGCCTATAGCCCAAGCCGTTAAGGAAAACGACCTAACGGTTGCCGCTGTCTTAAGCGGGAATAGGAACTTCGAGGGAAGGATACATCCGCAGGTTAGACTCGCGTACCTGGCTTCTCCTCCTCTTGTGGTTGCCTATGCCCTTGCCGGAACGGTAAATATCGATATGTCTTGCGAGCCTATTGGTGTAAATCCCGAAGGGAACCCCGTATACCTAAGGGATATCTGGCCTTCTCAAAAGGAGATCCGTAGCACCATTGAGAAGGCCCTAAATCCAGAGCTCTTTAGGGGGCGCTATGCGCACGTCTTTGAGGGAGACGAGAGGTGGAAGGGCCTCTCTATACCCGAAGGTGACCTCTACGATTGGGATCCCAAATCCACCTACATACAGGAGCCTCCTTACTTCGTTGATTTCTCCCCCGAACCACCGCCACTTAGGGACATTAAGGGGGCTAGGGTTCTAGTTCTCCTCGAAGACTCCGTGACAACAGACCACATCTCGCCCGCCGGCAATATAGCTACGGATAGCCCTGCGGGTAGGTACCTGATAGAACGGGGCGTTAATCCCAGGGACTTTAACAGCTACGGCTCCCGCCGTGGCAACCATCAGGTTATGATTCGCGGCACCTTTGCCAATATCAGGCTAAGGAATCAGATGGTTACGGGCACCGAAGGTGGCTGGACCGTACACGTTCCAACCGGTGAAAGGGTTACGATCTACGATGCCGCAATGAGGTATAAGGATGAGGGAACGCCACTTCTGGTTATCGCGGGAAAGGAATACGGAAGCGGAAGTTCCCGCGACTGGGCGGCAAAGGGGACGATGCTCCTTGGGGTTAAGGCCGTAATTGCGGAGAGTTATGAGAGGATACACAGAAGCAACCTGGTGGGAATGGGGGTTCTACCACTTCAGTTTAAACCGGGTGAGAGCTGGAGGACACTGGGGCTCACCGGTTTTGAGGAGTACGATATAGAGGGGATCTCCAATGAACTCAGGCCTCATAAGGAGGTTACGGTTCTTGCAAGGTCTAAGGACGGCGGTGAAAGGGTCTTTAAGGCGATCTGCCGTTTGGATAGTCAAATCGAGATCGAATACTATAAAAACGGTGGTATCCTTCAGACGGTGCTAAGGCAGATGTTACGCGGCGGTTAAAGCGACCCGATTTATTCGTATGGCTCCCGATAAATGGGTTTGTTTTTTCTTCAAATCCATGTATATTCATTTCCGAAAAACCATGTATAGAGAGGGATTCCTAATATGTCAATAACCGAAGGACAAAAGATTCAAATCGATAGAAGGAATGAGAAGCTGGTGGTTCCTGAGAATCCCATCATCCCGTTTATAGAGGGTGATGGAACGGGCCCCGACATCTGGCGTGCTTCTCAGCGGGTATTCGATGCGGCGGTTCAAAAGGCCTATGATGGAAAAAGAAGGGTATTTTGGCGTGAGGTTCTTGCCGGTGAAAAGGCCTATAACAGGGTTGGGAGCTGGCTCCCCGATGAAACACTGGCGACTATAAGGGAGTACGTGGTTGCTATAAAGGGTCCTCTTACAACACCCGTGGGAGGGGGTATAAGGAGCCTAAACGTTGCCCTAAGGCAACTGCTCGACCTATATGCCTGTGTTCGTCCGGTAAGATATATAAAGGGAACCCCATCCCCTTTAAAGAAACCAGAGCTCATGAACGTAGTGATTTTTAGAGAGAATACGGAGGACGTCTATGCGGGAATAGAATGGGAATGCGATTCTCCAGAGGCAAAGAAGCTGATCAGGTATCTAAAGCGAAACTTCAAGGTGAACATAAGAGAGGATTCTGGAATAGGGATTAAACCGATAAGCAGGTTTGGTACGAAAAGGCTGGTAAGGAAGGCCATAAAGTACGCCATCGAAAAGGGAAGGAGGAGCATAACCCTTGTTCACAAGGGAAACATAATGAAATTCACAGAAGGTGCGTTTAGAGAATGGGGTTATGAGGTTGCAAGAGAGGAGTTTGGAGATGTCACGATAACCGAAGATGAGCTCTGGGACAAGTACAATGGTAGGGCTCCGGAAGGTAAGGTCATCATAAAGGATAGGATCGCCGACAATATGCTGCAGCAGATCTTAACCAGGACCGATGAATATGATGTGATTGCGACCCCTAACCTCAATGGCGATTATCTCTCGGATGCCTGTGCCGCTCAGGTAGGGGGGCTCGGCATGGCGCCTGGTGGAAATATCGGGGATTTCTACGCCGTCTTCGAGGCGACTCACGGAACCGCTCCAAAGTACGCGGGGCAGGACAAGGTGAATCCGGGCTCTGTTATACTCTCTGGGGTTATGATGTTTGAGTATCTGGGATGGAAAGAAGCCGCCGACCTTATAGTGAGGGCAATGGAGAAGACGGTTTCTGAAAAAAAGGTCACTTACGACCTTCATCGTCAGATAGAGGGAGCGACGCTTCTTAAGTGCTCCGAGTTTGGAGAGGCTATAGTCTCTAATATGGACGCTGTGATCGGCGGGTGGGAGGCGTAGAGACCGTATCGATGGCGGGTTTGTTGGCGGTGGATAGTCATAAGCGGTAGTGCTTTTAGGGATCTGGAGTGAGAAAAAACCATCATATTTAGGAGTGAGATATGAGTAGACCAAAAATCTCGGTAATCGGGGCGGGAAACGTTGGGGCCACCGCTGCACTCAAGCTGGCGGAACTAGAGCTAGGTGACGTTGTCCTGGTGGATATCATCGAGGGAATGCCTCAGGGAAAGGCACTCGACCTTATGGAGATGGGGCCCATCTCTGGCTATGATCTCAATATCGTTGGAACGAACGGCTATGACGAGACGGAGGGCTCTGACATAGTGGTAATAACATCTGGAATCCCCAGGAAACCGGGGATGAGCCGTGACGACCTTCTTTCGACCAATGCGAAGATCGTAAAGCAGGTTACGGCGGAGGTCGTAAAAAGGTCTCCGAACTCTATCATCATACTCGTTACGAACCCACTCGATGCGATGGTGTATGTCGCACACAAGGTAAGCGGGTTCCCAAGGGAAAGGATCATGGGGATGGCAGGTGTTTTGGATTCTGCGAGGTTTAGAACGTTTATCGCGATGGAACTCGGTGTCTCGGTAGAGAATATACACGCCTTTGTTCTCGGCGGACACGGGGACGATATGGTTCCTCTTGCGAGATATACGACCGTTGCAGGCGTTCCTATTACGGAGCTTATTCCAAAGGAGAGACTAGACGCCTTGATTCAGAGAACCCGTGATGGGGGAGCCGAGATCGTTAAACTCCTAAAGACCGGGAGTGCGTTTTACGCCCCTGCGGCTTCAACCGTGGAGATGGTGGAGGCGATACTCAAGGATAAGAAGAAGATCCTTCCGTGTTGTGTCCTTGCAAATGGCGAGTACGGGATCAAGGGTGTTTTTGTCGGTCTTCCAGTGAAACTGGGTAGAGGTGGTGTGGAAGGGATTTTTGAGATAAGACTTACGGATGAGGAAAGCAAGGCACTTCATATCTCGGCAAGCCACGTAAAAGAACTCTGCGATAGGATACATGAACTGGGAGAGCTTTAAGTGGTTTGAAGATTCGGATTGGTTCAAACGCTTGACTGGATAAGGCCGTTTATATAATATTAAGACCCTTATGCATGGCTTTTCCAGGATGTTTGAAACCGACCGGATGGAAAATCACTCTAACATGGTGTTTCTGGAGGATCATAATGGCAAACGGAGCAGCACAGAATTCTCTAACAATGAGACGGGATGCGTGGTGGGTAGAGCCGCTTATTACGGTTATCGCCCTTACCCTCTTTGGTATATATGCAACGTGGCGTGCCCTTGCTGGGGAGTACTATTACGTTGAACCCTACATTTCCCCCTTCTATTCCCCTTTCATCAAGCCTGACTGGTGGAGGTTCTCACCTGCTATATTGATACTCTGGGCTCCACTGGGATTCAGGCTCACGTGCTATTACTATAGGAAGGCCTACTACCGTTCGTTCTTCTGGTCTCCACCCGCATGTGCCGTCCGACCAAGGGTGGAAGAAGGCACGTATACCGGAGAAACGGGGTTTCCCTTTATCCTTCAGAACATCCACCGCTACTTTCTATATGCGGCAACTGTAGTCGTTCTATTCCTCTGGTATGATGCGATAAAGGCGTTCTTCTTTGAAGATGGCTTTGGTATAGGGGTCGGCTCCTTGATTCTCCTTGTAAACGCTTTCCTACTTTCTATGTATTCCTTTTCATGTCATTCGTTCCGTCATCTGGTCGGTGGGAAGCTCGATGTTATGTCTAAGTGTCCTAATAGGCACAAGCTCTGGAGGTGTGTGAGTGATCAAAACGAGAATCACATGCTTTGGGCCTGGATTAGCCTGTTTTTCGTGGCCTTTGCAGACCTATACGTAATGCTCGTTGCAAAGGGAATAATTACAGATGTGAGGTTGATATAAGATGGAGAAGTATGAAACGCACTCGCACGATGTGATAGTAATTGGGGCCGGCGGTGCTGGGCTAAGGGCCGCCATTGAAGCCTCTGCCCAGGGGGCTTCCGTCGGGTTGGTTTGTAAATCGCTTCTTGGCAAGGCGCACACCGTTATGGCCGAAGGGGGGATCGCAGCGGCCTTGGCCAACGTGGATGTTAAGGATAACTGGCAAACCCATTTCCGGGATACGATGAAAGGGGGTAAGATGCTAAACAACTGGCGCATGGCTCAGATCCATGCACAGGAGGCACCAGATAGGGTGAGGGAACTGGAGATGTGGGGAGCCCTATTTGACCGCACCAGTGACGGGAAGATACTCCAGCGCCCCTTCGGTGGGCACACATGGAGGAGGCTCTGTCATGTTGGCGACCGCACGGGGCTAGAGATGATCCGTACGCTCCAGGAAAAGGGTATCCATTCGGGTATTGATGTATATATGGAATGTACGATTATTAAATTGCTAAAGGACGGTGAGCGTATTTCGGGGGCATTCGGCTACTGGAGGGAAAGCGGCAGATTCGTTATCTTCAAAGCAAAGGCGGTTGTCCTCGCCACGGGTGGAATCGGAAAGGCCTATAAGATCACCTCGAATTCATGGGAGTATACAGGCGACGGACACGCATTGGCCTATGAGGCGGGTGCCGAACTGATAGACATGGAATTCGTCCAATTTCACCCGACCGGCATGGTCTGGCCACCGAGTGTGAAGGGGATCCTCGTAACCGAGGCCGTGCGTGGAGAGGGTGGGATTCTAAAGAACTCGAAGGGCGAGCGGTTCATGGAAAGATACGATCCCCAGAAGATGGAGCTATCCACACGCGATGTTGTGGCACGGGCTATCTATACCGAGGTTAAGGAGGGTCGTGGCTCTCCCCACGGAGGGGCCTTCCTCGATATCTCCCATAAGGGGGCGGAGTATATAAAGAGGAAGCTTCCGAGTATGTATCACCAATTCCTAGAATTCGCCGATATCGATATAACAAAGGAGCCGATGGAGGTAGGGCCGACCACCCATTATATGATGGGAGGTGTAAGGGTGCAGGCCGAAAACGGGGCAAGCACGGTGCCCGGCCTCTTTGCGGCAGGAGAGGTGGCAGGAGGTATGCACGGGGCAAACCGCCTTGGGGGAAACTCCCTGTCCGATCTCCTGGTCTTTGGCCGCCGTGCAGGATTGGGAGCGGCCCAATACGCCAACGAGATAAACGGAGACTCTCTTAAGATCAACGAGGATGAGGTCGAGCAGGCCGCTAGGGAGATGCTTCGACCATTCGAGAATGAGCGTGGTGAGAGTCCCTATACGGTTCATCACTCCCTTCAGGAGGTGATGCAGAACTATTTTGGTGTTTTTCGTATAGAGGAAGGTCTAAAGGAGGGTCTTCTAGAGCTCGAGAAACTCAAGGAGAGGGCATCCAACCTCAAGATCGAAGGGTCCCGGCTTTATAACCCTGGCTGGCACCTCTGTAGGGATCTTAAATCGATGCTCATAGTCTCAGAGGCGATTGCCAAAAGTGCCCTTCAACGTCAGGAGAGCCGTGGTGCTCATTCCCGTGTGGACTATCCCAATACGGATGATGAAAAGTGGGGAAAGGTTAATTCCGTGATTTCCAAAGACGGGGATTCGATGAGGGTCGGGGTATCTCCTTTGCCTGAAATGCCAGAGGAGCTCAAAAGGCTTTTTGTGGAGGATAAATAATGACGACCGAGATTATACTACGGGTTTTTCGTGGCGACTCCAGAGGCGGGCACGAAAAGGAGTATAGGGTGCCTGTTGAGGAGGGTATGGTGGTTCTCGATGCCCTGCATTATATACAGGCGAACTACGACGGTGATCTCGCCGTGCGGTGGAACTGTAAGGCCGCAAAGTGTGGTTCTTGTAGTGCCGAGGTTAATGGCAAACCGCGTCTAACGTGCAAGACCAGGATAGACAGTCTCCCAAAGGGAGAGCCCATTACGGTGTATCCGATGAAAACGTTTCCAATAATCAAGGACCTTGTCACGGATGTATCCTGGAACTACGAGATCAGCAAAAGGATCCCGCCTTTTACGCCTTCAAAGGATACTGACTGGAGGATGTACCAGGAGGATATAGACCGGGTACAGGAGTTCAGGAAGTGTATCGAGTGTTTCATGTGTCAAAACGTGTGTCATATACTGAGAAACCATCACAAAAAGAACGCGTTTTTTGGCCCCCGTTTCCTTATAAAGATAGCAGAGCTGGAGATGCACCCCTTAGATACCCTTGATCGTACCCCCCTCTTAAGGGGAGGGGCAGGGATTGGGTACTGCAATATCACGAAGTGCTGTACCGAGGTGTGTCCTGAGCATATACACATAACGGATAACGCTATAATACCTCTAAAGGAGAGGGTCGTCGATAAGTATTTCGATCCATTACACTGGGTTCTACGGAGACTTAAGGGAAACTCCGGTACCTGATTTAGAGCCCCATTCGTTAGGAGGAGAGATCTAAGTGAATATACATGAGTACCAGGCAAAAGACCTACTGTCCCGATACGGTGTAAGGGTTCCAACGGGGAAGGTGGCTTTTAGTGCGGATGAAGCCGAGCAGATAGCAAAGGATCTAAACTGTGAGAGTTTCGTTGTAAAGGCGCAGATCCATGCCGGTGGGAGGGGCAAAGGAGGAGGGGTAAAGCGCGACTAGCCCGGCCGAGGTAAGGAGAATCGCATCCGAGGTGCTGGGTATGCGGCTTATCACGCATCAGACGGGACCGGAGGGAAAGATCGTAGGGAAGGTGCTCGTCGAAGAGGCCTCACATATAGAGAGGGAGATGTATCTCGGAATGGTGATTGATAGGACTCTTGGAAGAGTCGTTATAATGGCAAGCTCCGAGGGAGGCGTTGAAATCGAGGAGGTTGCCAGAACTAGGCCCGAGAGGATCCTAAAGGAGTATATCGATCCATCTATAGGGCTTCTACCCTTTAATTCCAGGAAGATCGCTTATTTCCTGGGGCTTAATGGGAAAGCGGTAAATAAGGCGGTGAGCTTTATATCCGGTCTTTATAGGGCGTTTGTTGAGAACGATTGTTCACTTGCCGAGATGAACCCTCTTGTCGTTACCCGTGAGGGGGAGATCCTTGCACTTGATGCCAAGCTGAGCTTCGATGATAACGCCCTATTCCGTCATCCCGAGATTGAAAAGCTTCGCGACCCGGATGAGGAGGACCCAAGGGAGCTCGAGGCGAAAAAATGGGGGATAAGCTATGTAAAGCTCAACGGGAATATCGGGTGTCTTGTAAATGGAGCGGGTCTTGCCATGGCCACAATGGACATCATAAAGTACCATGGTGGTGAACCCGCCAATTTCCTGGACGTTGGTGGGGGGGCCAGTGCCGAACAGGTAACGCAGGCGTTCAAGATGATCCTAAGTGATCCAAACGTGAAGGCCGTGTTCGTGAATATATTCGGTGGGATTATGAAGTGCGATACGATTGCAACCGGTATTATAACAGCGGCTAAGGAGGTAGGAATAAGGGTTCCGCTCATCGTAAGACTGGAGGGGACGAATGTCGAGCTTGGAAGGAGGATGCTTGCCGAATCCGGTCTAAACATCACTACGGGCACCGACATGCGTGAGGCGGCATCAAAGGCGGTTTTAGCCGTAAGGGGTTGATTGGTTACCTCGAGGGCTATGGATTACTGGTCTATAGCCTGATAGAAAGCCTCGCCTTTTCTTTTAGGTTGATCTCCCTCCTTCCTCTTGACTTTCTTCTAATGATGATTAACTTGGGAGTGTAAAGAGGATTAGAAGAAATGCGTGAAATTGCGGTACGCGACCCGTTAACGGTTTTTATAAGCGAGATCGAGAGGTATCCGGTTCTTAGTCGTGAAGAGGAGAAGGCCCTTGCCGTAAGGTACTATGAACATAAGGATTTTGAGGCCGCAAGGAGGCTTGTGGTTTCGAACCTCAGGTTTGTTGTTAAGATCGCTTCAGAGTACGCGACATATGGGTTTCCCCTTCTTGACTTGATTCAGGAGGGGGCTATTGGACTCATGGAGGCTGTAAGGAGGTTTAATCCATACAAGGGTTACAGGCTCATATCATATGCGGTATGGTGGATTAGAGCGAGGATACACGATTTTATAATGAGGTCGTGGAGTCTGGTTAAGATCGGAACCACACAAGCGGAGAGAAAGCTTTTTCAAAAGCTCGGCAGGGGAAAGAGACAGCTTAAGATCGTAGATGGGGAGATAAGCGATGAAGATCTAAAAAGGATTGCCGATCTATTCGGCGTTAAAGAGGAAGACGTACTCACTATGGAAATGAGAATGGCATCTAGGGATTTCTCCCTGGATGAGGCTTCAAATGATGATGAGACCCTTACCTACCTCGACTCGATATCCGATCATCGCCCAAATCATGAGGATCTGATCGAATCCCTGGAGATGAGTGAACTTGCGGAGGAGGGTCTCCAAAAGGGGCTTAAACAACTGTCTCCGAGGGAGAGATATGTGATTGAGAAGAGGTACCTTGGAACTCCAAGCGCCAAACTGAGGGAGCTCAGCGATGAGTTGGAGATCTCTAAAGAAAGGGTACGTCAGATCGAATCTCAGGCGCTGAAAAAACTCCGTAGGGCTGTTGAGGATCGCTTAACCCACGGACCCGAAATACAAACTTAGGAGGAAAAACCAATAATGGCTAGTAAAAAGATCATAGGAATAGACCTTGGAACTACAAACTCGGTTGTGGCAATCGTAGAAGGTGGTGAACCGAAGGTTCTCATAAACGAAGAGGGTTCTAGACTTACTCCCTCCATTGTCGCCTTTGCCAAGGACGGAGAGATCCTGGTTGGGGGGCCCGCAAAGAGGCAGGCCATAGTGAATCCAGAAAACACGATCTATTCGGTCAAGAGGCTTATGGGAAGACGGTATGAAGAAACCCTTGAGGAGGCGAAACGGCTTCCCTATAAGATCGTTAAGGCCCCAAACGGTGATGCTTGGGTCGAGGTTATGGGAAAACAGTACTCTCCTCCCCAGATCTCCGCTCACGTTCTTATGAAGCTCAAAAAGGCCGCCGAGACCTATCTGGGTGAAGAGGTGACAGAAGCCGTTATAACCGTTCCCGCTTACTTTAACGATAGCCAGAGACAGGCCACAAAAGACGCCGGTAAAATAGCGGGGTTAAACGTGAGAAGGATAATCAACGAGCCGACTGCGGCGGCGCTTGCCTATGGATTTGACAAGAAAAAGGAGGGTATGATTGCGGTTTATGATTTAGGCGGTGGGACCTTTGATATCTCCATACTAGAGGTTGGGGATAACGTAATAGAGGTAAAATCCACGAACGGAAATACGCACCTTGGGGGAGACGATTTTGACAGACGTGTTATGGATTATTTAATAGAAGAATTCAAAAAGGAAACCGGGATCGACCTCAGTCGTGATAAGATGGCACTTCAGAGGCTTAGAGAAGCTGCGGAAAAGGCGAAGATCGAGCTTTCAACGACCCTTGAAACCGAGATCAATCTTCCCTTTATCACCGCCGATGCCGCTGGTCCAAGGCACCTTATCATGAAGCTTACGCGCTCCAAATTCGAACAGCTGATAGAAGACCTGATAATAGGAACCCTAGAGCCCTGCCGACAGGCCCTAAAGGATGCGGGTTTAAAGGCAAGCAACATAGACGAGGTCATATTCGTCGGAGGTTCCACGAGAATCCCACTCGTCAATAAGGTCGTTACCGACTTCTTCGGTAAGGAGCCGCATAAGGGGATAAACCCGGATGAGGTCGTTGCAGTAGGAGCCGCGATTCAGGGGGCCGTTCTTGGTGGAGAGGTAAGGGATGTTCTCCTTCTCGACGTTACTCCCCTATCCCTTGGAATCGAGACGCTGGGCGGTGTTATGACAACGATAATCGGGAGAAACACGACCATCCCCACGAAAAAGAGCCAGGTATTTACTACTGCGGAAGACAACCAGACATCGGTCGAGATCCATGTGCTTCAGGGTGAGCGCCCCATGGCCCGTGATAATAGAACGCTTGCCAGGTTTATTCTCGATGGAATCCCTCCGGCACCGAGGGGAATCCCACAGATCGAGGTTACATTTGATATTGACGCCGATGGTATACTCCACGTATCTGCGAAAGACCTCGCCACTCAGAAGGAACAGAAGATAAGGGTTGAGGCATCCAGCGGTCTAACTAAAGAGCAGATAGAGAGAATGGTAAGAGAGGCCGAAGAAAAGGCTGAAGAGGATAAGGCTAGGCGTGAGCTCATAGAGAACAGGAACAGGTTGGATGACCTCATCTATAGAACCGAGAAGAGCTTTAAGGAGTTTAAGGATAAGCTCTCTGAAGGCGAGAAGAAGGAGCTTGAAGACGCACTCGAACAGGGCAGGAAGGCCGTTAAGGGTGAGAACCTTGGAGAGATCCAGGCGGCTATGGAGAGGATCACGAGTGCATCTCATAGGATAGCCGAATTGATGTATAAACAGGCCGCAAGCGGTGGAACCGAAGCGTCCGGTGCCTCAAAGGGAGGCGGGGCCGAGGAGGGCCGAAGAAAAGACGGTGGCGAGGATGTAATCGATGCCGAGTTTACGGAAAAATAGAAAAACGACCCTCTTATAGCGTTTTCACTTGATTGCATAGGGTTTAGATGTTAGATTTTTGTACCCTATACTGCTTCTAAAAGGGTTAGGTGTCTCCGCTTATACTTTTTATTAGGAGGATATTATGAAACCAGGTATTCATCCGCAGTACAGGGAGGTTACCATTACGTGTGCTTGCGGTGCGACTTATAAAACCAGATCCACACGCTCCGAGAACTTTACAGTTGAGATCTGTTCTAACTGCCATCCCTTTTATACCGGAAAGGAAAGAACCACGGAATCCAAGGGTAGGGTCGAGAGATTTAGGAAGAAGTACACAAAGAATCAGTCCTCCTAGGGCTCTTGCATCAGGCCATTTGGCCGCTTCACCCGGATTCTTTCTGCCTAAGATCAAAATGGCTTTACAAGTAAACCCCTGACACTCTATAATAATAAGAAATCCGTTGGGGGTGACCTAATGAAAGAGTATACTCGAGAGAACGTAAGAAACATAGCGATCATCGCCCATCACGGTGCGGGAAAAACCTCTCTTTCCGAAGCCATGCTCTATTTAAGCGGTGCTACTGAGAAACTCGGAAGGGTTGACGACGGCTCTTCTACTCTGGATTACGAACCGGAAGAAAAGAAGCGAAGGATGTCCATTAACTCTCATATCGCTTTCTGCGAGTGGAATGAGCATCTCATAAATCTAGTGGATACCCCTGGGTTTGCGAATTTCCTGTTTGAAACCGAGAACGCCCTTAGGGTCGTTGACGGTTCTATCGTAATGGTAAGCGCCATTACGGGTGTAAAGGGTCAGACGGAAAAATTCTGGCAGATGGCGGCGGATTTGGGGATTCCGAGGTTGCTCTTTATGAACAAGCTAGACAGAGAAAGGGCGAATTTTGAGAATGCAATTGCAGACATCGAAAAGGACCTTGAGGTTAAACCTGTGCCCCTTACGATTCCGATTGGGGAGGAAGAGGGTTTTAAGGGGGTTGTAGACCTGGTGGAGATGAAGGCCTACATATATGAGGAGGGCGGTAGATACAATACCGGTGAGGTGCCAAAGGATCTGGAAAGAGCCGCGGTTTCCTGGAGAGAGAGGTTGATGGAGTCCATCGCTGAGATGGATGATGAGTTACTCGAGAAGTATCTAAATGGGGAAACCATCGGCAATGATGTAATATACAGAATGGTGAGAGAAGGGGTACTGAGTTCAAAGGTGGTTCCTATACTGGTTGGGTCTGCGATTAAGCTAATCGGAATCAACCTCCTCATGGATGCCGTTTACCGCTACCTGCCTTCCCCTCTCGAAAGACCTCCCGTTAAGGGACAGAGCCTAAAGGGCGAGGTCATAGAAAGGCAACCTAGGCTTGAGGAGCCGACCTCTGCCTTCGTGTTTAAGACCATCTCCGACCCCTATGCCGGGAAGATAAGCGTTTTTAGGGTATTCTCCGGCTCGGTGAGAGCGGATTCGACCCTCTATAACTCCAGTAAGAAATCGCGTGAAAAGGTAGGACAGCTATTCAGGATTATCGGAAAAAAACAGATTCCCATAAATCCCGCCTACTTTGGCGATATAGTTGCAGTTAATAAACTCAAGGATACCGGAACCGGAGACACCCTTTCGGACGAATCTAATCCCATTGTCATTCCTCCTGTGTATATACCTCAAGCCGTTATGTCTTACGCCATTCAGCCAAAGGCCAGAACGGATGAGGATAAGCTTATGCCGTCTCTTAACAGGATAGTCGAAGAGGACCCTACGATTCAATTCAGAAGGGATGAAGAAACGAAGGAGTTTCTCCTCTCTGGTACTGGTCAGGTCCATATAGAGGTAACAGTTGATAAACTCAAAAACACATACGGGGTCAACGTTGAGCTCAAAACCCCCAAGGTGCCCTATAAGGAGACGATCAAGCGTTCTGCAAAGGCAGAGGGAAGATACATAAAGCAAACGGGGGGAAGGGGTCAATACGGAGATGCCTGGCTTGAGATAAGTCCCCTTCCGACGGGAGAGGGTTACCAGTTTGTGGATAAGATAGTGGGTGGGGTGATTCCTAAGAACTTTATCCCCTCCGTGGAAAAGGGGGTAAGGGAGGCTATGAAGAAGGGGGTCCTTGCTGGGTACCCCGTAGTCGACGTTAAGGTAACCCTTTTCGATGGAAAATACCACCCTGTAGATTCCTCCGATATAGCCTTTCAAATCGCGGGATCTATGGGTTTTAAAAAGGCCATGGAGATGGCTCAGCCCGTTCTCCTTGAGCCCATTATGAGTATGGAGATCTTTACTCCTGAGGACTCCTTAGGAGACGTGATCGGGGATATAAATGCGAGGAGAGGGAAGGTCTCAGGCGTTGAACCACAGGCCGGTGGACATTTGGTAAAGGCATTGGTTCCTATGGCCGAGGTCCTCACATACGCACCCGAGCTTAGATCAATAACGAGTGGAAGGGGGATATTCACTATGGAATTCTCCCATTATGAAGAGGTTCCGAGTCACCTTGCGGCCAAGATCATAGAGGAGTCTATAAAGGAGAAAGAGGCCCAGGCGTAGCCACTATAGGATGATGATAAGACCCTATAACGGCGTTTTTCCAAGAGTCCATCCATCTGTATTCATTGCCGAGAGTGCAGAGGTAATAGGAGACGTCACGGTAGGGGAGGAATCCAGCATATGGTTCCAGGCGGTTGTTAGGGGGGATGTGAATTCCATATCTATCGGGGCCAGGACGAATATACAGGATGGCTGTGTGCTACACGTTACAAGGGATACCCATCCCCTTGTAATCGGAGATGAAGTGACTGCAGGCCACAGGGTTGTGCTTCACGGATGCACCATCAAAAACTCCGTTCTTATAGGAATCGGTGCGGTTATACTTGACGGAGCCGTCGTGGAAGAAAACTCGATTGTAGGTGCAGGAACCCTCGTTCCTCCTGGTTTTAGGGTACCATCTGGAACGGTTGTAATGGGGATTCCAGCCGGGATTAAAAGGGAGATTAAACCCGAAGAGATGAGACTCATAGAGCGGTCAGCGAAGAATTACGTGGAGTACTCGAAGGCCTATAAATCGGGCTAGTGCTCTTACCATAGTGTGTTATGCGTATAGCTTCAATTGATATAGGTACAAACACGTTCAGGATACTCGTATCCGAACCGGAGGACGGTAGATTAAAAAGGGTCTATATTGACCGTGTGATCACACGGCTTGGGGGTGGGTTTAAGGATGGAGAGAGGCTGATCTCTCCGGATGCGATGGAAAGGGCGATCACGGTGCTTAGAGGGTTTGCTCGCGTTCTTAAGCGATACGGGGTAGAGAGGCTGAGGGCGGTAGCTACAGGTGTGGTTAGGGAATCTCTAAACGGTTCCGAATTCATAAAAAGGGTTAAAAGTGAAACTGGTATCGAAGTGGAATCGATCTCGGGTGAAGAGGAGGCAAGGCTCACGGTAAAAGGGGTCTTAAGGTCCCTTTCCCTGGATTCTGGCTCCTTTATGGTCTTTGACATCGGTGGGGGAAGCACCGAATACGCATATGTGAAAGAGGGTAATATATTGGGTCTTACAAGCACTGGTTTGGGGGTCGTTTATCTTTCGGAGAGGTTCTTAAATGATGACATGCCCTCGGAATCGAATATTGGAATCCTTTCTCGGTTCATTGAAGATGTCCTGTCTAGGGAACTCTCGTGGATGTCAAGATTTAGGGAAGACGATTTCTCTCTTGTTGGTACGGCAGGAACCCCCACTACGCTTGCTGCCATGGAGCTCGGCTTGGATAGTTACGATCCGGATCTTGTGAACGGTTTTATCCTGAGGCGTGATGCGGTCTTAAGGATTTTTAACACCTTGGTGGATATACCTAAAGAAAAAAGACTGGAAATGAATGGACTTGAGAAGGGTAGGGAGGATGTAATTATCCCCGGTTCATTGATTCTCATTAAGACTATGGAGGCGTTCTCTAAGGATAGGGTTTTTGTAAGCGATGGCGGTCTCTTGGAGGGGATTATCTATAGCATAGTTCCCTAGCTAAGGGAGCCATTTGTGGGATAGCCGTGTTTCTTGAATGGCCCTAAAGCGTCTGCGATTTAGCTTGTTCCCTTATTTCCCAAAGCTCTAATGATGTCTAGGGGTTTGGTCTTTGCGTTGACAATCGGTATTGCAATTATTATATTTTTCAAAGATAATCAATAAACATGATGAAACTCTCGGAAAGAGGGAAAAGACTCCTTCATCTGATTATAGACTACTATATAAAAACGGGGCAGCCTGTAGGTTCCTTCAAGCTGGTCGATAGGTATAATCTGCCGTGGAGTTCTGCTACGGTAAGAAGTACCATGGCCGAACTTATGGATAAGGGGTATCTCGTCCAACCCCATGTCTCTGCCGGTAGGATACCCACTGAGAAGGGGATAAGGTTTTATGTTGATTCTCTGCTCTATCCTCAGCGTCTCTCCGAGGGGATGAGGGTCGTTATAAGGAGGCTCTACAAAAAGATAGACGGAACGATTGAGGAAGTCATGTACGAAACCACAAGGGTGCTGTCGGATATCTCGCATTGTGCGGGTGTGGCCACGCTTCCTAGTACCAGGTTTATGAAGATGAAATCCGCTGAGCTTGTAAAACTCGGCCATAGAAAGGTGCTTGTCATCATCGTATTCGAGGGTGGGATGACTGAGAAGACGCTTGTCAGGGTTAATAGGGAGATTCCCAACGACGTGTTCTATAGGATTAGCGATTACTTAAATAAGATTGCAGTTGGGCTCACCCTTGATGAACTAAAGACCTTAATCGTTGATAGACTCAAGGATCAGAATAAGATCTACCGTGAGTTTATTGAGAGCGTGATAAGGTTTAGCAGTAAGGTTTTTGAACAAAAGCCCAAGTCCGACGTTTTTATAAAGGGACAGACCTCTTTCTTTGATAACCTCCAGTTTAGTAATCCATTCGGACTCAAAGAGCTTTTTAAGGCGTTTGAAGAAAAGAACCTCCTTGCAGATATATTGGATAAGGTTATGAAAGGAGACGGTACTAAGGTTCTTGTGGGTTCGGAAAACGGTGTTATGGAGGGTTACAGTCTGATAGCCGCACCTTACGGTAGCGATAAAAGACGAGGAACACTCGGTGTATTAGGGCCAATGCGCATGGACTACTCTCAAATAATTCCGCTGGTTGGTTACACGGCGAGGATTGTAAGTAAAATCGTCAGCGAAGGAGAATAAGATGAGCGACGACGAAAGGGAAGAAAAGGAGAGCACGGAACTCGAAAATAGCTTTGAGATCATTCATGAAAAAGAGGAAGTCGGCTTGAATGTAGAGGAACTGTATTCACGCCTAAGGTCCCTTGAGCAGCAACTCGAAGAGAAGAATAGGCAGTATAACGAACTACACGAGAGATATTTGAGAATGGCCGCAGATTTCGATAACTACAGGAAAAGGGTAGCGAAAGAGAAGGCCGATATAATATCCTATGGAAACGAGGAGCTTATAAAAGCCCTCCTAAACGTACTGGATAACCTAGAACGGGCTCTTGAGCATTCGGAATCCAGGGAAGAATCCGGGCCTATAGTTGAAGGGGTGAAACTCGTACACAAGCATTTTCTGAGTTGCCTTGAGAGGTTTGGGGTGCAAACCATAGATGCGGCAAAGGGACAGGAGTTTGATCCTAGGTATCATCAGGCTATAGAGCGTGTAGAGACTAGTGACGTAACCCCTGGAATGATCCTCTCAGAGGTATTAAAGGGCTACACCCTT
>CAZWVA010000029.1:0-1016 GCA_964636885.1 uncultured Spirochaetia bacterium | reverse complement strand
GCTCTTACGACCGGCTCTAGTGGTGGTGTCAAAGGAGCCAAAGGGATCCTCTGTTGAGAGGGAGTCCTTCGCCACGTCGGAGAGTAAGGATAAAACCAACGGCGGTTCGGGGGAACTATTGGATTTAATGGATGAGGACATAGATAACGATTAGAGAGTCACAATGCCTATAGTTGGTATTGATCTTGGTACGACGAACTCCTGTGTGGCCGTGATTGAGGGAGGAACCCCAGTGGTTATCCCCAATGAGGAAGGGAGTAGAACCACGCCCTCTGTCGTTGCTTTTACAGAGGATGGGAGCAGGTTTGCTGGCGCCGTCGCAAAGAGGCAGGCGGTTGTAAACCCTCTAAATACGATTTTTGGTGTAAAGAGGCTTATCGGCAGGCGTTACGATGCACCGGAGGTGGTGAAGGCGAAGCAGTTTGCACCATACGTCATTACCCCTGGCCCTTCGGACGATGCATGGGTTGAGGTAAATGGAAGAGTGTACAGCCCCCAGGAAATCTCAGCGATAATACTCACAAAGATGAAACAGATCGCCGAGGAATATCTAGGTCACGAGGTGGATGAAGCCGTTATAACCGTACCCGCCCATTTTAATGATCGTCAACGTCAGGCGACAAAGGATGCGGGAAGAATCGCCGGATTTAACGTAAGACGTATAATCAACGAGCCCACTGCGGCCGCCCTTGCCTATGGTCTTGATAAGAAGGGCAATCAGAGGGTGGCCGTCTTTGACCTTGGTGGTGGAACATTTGACATAACGATACTCGAAATAGCAAACGGTGTATTTGAAGTCAAATCTACAAGCGGTGACACCTTCTTAGGCGGAGATGATTTTGACCAGAGGCTGGTCGAGTTTGTGATTGAAGATTTCAAGAAGAAGTACGGGATTGACCTTAGGGTCGATAAGATGGCCCTCCAAAGGATTCGAGAGGCATGTGAAAAGGCAAAGCACGAGTTATCTTCGGTTCTTGAGACCAGTATCAACCTCCCCTTTATCGCGGTGGACGCAA